>JBAWZF010000016.1 GCA_037143175.1 bacterium | reverse complement strand
GAGTATGCGTGGTTCCGATACGCCTTGAACACTTCCGTAGAAATATAAGCAACACGACCCTTGACCACGGCCACGGGATACGGCGTCACCTTGTCATCAGGAGTCTGGTTATGCGAACAGAAATGATCGTATTCACGATTAAAATACGAGCTGACCAAATGCCCCATCTTCACCGCGCCTGCAACCGGCTTCACGAAAGTGCTCGCATCATAAAACACAAATTTGCTTTGCGGCCAGCCTTGCCCAAGCTCCTTGCCCAAATCCAGATAGCAGGGCGTGCTCGGGTTCTCACTCACATAGCTCACCGGCAGCCCGGGACAATGAAACTTGCCGTCCTGCAACGAAGCCTTATGCGAGGCAATCACCGCGCCCCCTTGATCCATAAAGGCCTTCAGGGCCTTTTGCAACGGGACGTCAACTGCACCACTGTCCGGCAGAATCACAACCTTGTAATCCTTCAAATCCGTATTGGGGTAGATCAGGTTAAACTGCTGCTTAAGCTCCAGGAGCATCCGCCCGGCACCGTCCACAGATTCCTGAATGCCAGCCATATGTCCCGCACCAACCGCTTTTCCAGCCACCTCTTCAGCAGGCAGCATCATCACACCGATCTCCGCCGCCGCCTTGGCCCCCACGCACCAGGGCTCACATTTTTCAACGTGCTTGAAGGAGGTACCGATCACTTCGTAGGCCCCTTTGTCCAGCGTCCCACGCGGGTGGCATTGATCGCCAACGTTCATGACGGCCGTGGCGGACAAAATCGTGCCAGCCTCAAACAGCAACTGGTCCGAGGTCTTCACGCCGCCAAAGTCGGCCCAGCTCTTGTGGAAACGGGCCGTCATCCCCTGCAGCGGACGCGGCAGAACGCGCCCATAGCGGGCATGGATCGGGAAGAAGGCATACCCCCAGCCTCCCGTGGGAAGCGCCTCGATCTCAATGTGCGTAAAGACATCCAACTCCTCAGTAATGCCAGGCCGCATGCGGCCGTTGAAAAAGATCGTGGCATTCTTCTTGATCTTCCGGATGGCCTTGGTGAGGCGTTGCGTATACTCACGGGTAATCAGGAACTCATGCTTGCGATGATCCTCATCACTGGCGAAGTCCATTCCACGTCGCTTCATGCTGTCATAGCAGCGGGGACAGTAACAACCGGGATCAGGGCAGTAGCACATGTCAAAGAACAGGCCCTCGACATCGTACCATTTCAGCACTTCTTCGGCCTGCGCTTCCAACTGGTCAATGTAGTCGGTGTTGTTCATGCAATGGTTATACCAACCAGCCGACAGGGTATCGCCCCACTTCCAGTACTTGTTGTCCTTAAGGTGGCCAATCCAGTCATGATGAATCTTGGCATTGTGTTCATCGACCCGGACGCTGATGTAGGCCGGGGTCACAATCCCCCGCTTACGGCAGGCTTCAATTTGCTCACCCAGCAAATCGATTTTCATGCTCGGATGGATGGCCCCCGCCTGAGTCGGATAATAGCTCATCCCGTGATGGCACTTGGCAAACAGGGTGATCCAATTGACCCGCGCCTCGTCAAGGATGTTTCCAAATGTATCGGCGTCAAATTCCGCACCTACATCAGGGATGAGTTCCGAGGTGTGGAAATCCAGATGGATTTGACGAAATCGTGAGGCCACCAGATCCGGCCCCGAACACGTGATTGGACTCTTCGATACCTTCTTGATCTTCATTCAATTTCCTCTCTAGGAAGCGACAACCGCTCCTGTGTTTAAAACAATCATGGAATCCTAGGCTCACTCTGCGTTGTGAGCAATGGATTAAATACGCCTGGGTTGTGTACTTTTCTCGCACTTAGGAATATTCAAAGACGCAAGACCTTGAATATTTATCCGTTTTGAGTGAGTATGGCATGCATGATAAATGAATATCACAGTTCCGGCATCCGAATGACAACCTGTATCGCAGCATCGCTCAGACAATGGAATAATCCCAATCTTTCAGCGCCGTATTGGAGGCTCTACTGGAACCGAAATGTAGGGGCGCAAGTGCGCCTCTCCGACCGGATCACGCCCCTGGATCCCGGCCATCTTGTCTTAATCTCGCCGAATACCCCTTTTGCATCGCACCATTCCAAGGTGATGGAGCATCTCTATATGCATTTCGTCACCCCGCCGCCCTATACCGGATTACCGCCATCCGTATTCTGCATTCCCATCGACAATGCCACACAAAAGCGGGCAGGTGAGCTTTACAATTACAGCGAGGAAGGCACCCCCCTATGTAATCGGGGCGTCATGCTGGCATTCTCCCTCATCCATCAGGCGCTTGCCCAGGTCCCGGATGAACTCTTAAAGCATGAGAACTGCAACACATGTATCCTGGACGCCATGCGGCTCATGGAACAATCCCATCAAACTCCCCCATCCAACGACACCTTAGCCCGGATCGCTCGCATGAATACCAATGCCTTTATTCGCTTATTCAAGCGGCAAACAGGGGTAAGCCCACAGGCCTATAGCACGTCCAAACGGGTTGAGCAGGCCTGCCTTCTCCTGCATCACTCCTCGCTTGGGATCAAAGAAATAGCCGAACGAACGGGCTTTTGCGACCGGTACCACTTCACCCGAGTCTTCACCCGTATCCGGGGCGTCCCCCCGGCTGAATTCCGCCAGCAGACTTATGCCACCATCAAAAATCAATCATCGCCTTGACCACGCCATTTTCATAGCCAGCCACCAGATCAAAAGCCGCCTGGGTTTGGCTGAAGGGGAACCGGTGGGTGACCATGACATTTACATCGAATTCACGGCGGGCAATCATATCGAGAGCAGGCTGAACACAGTGATTCTGCCGCCGCACGTTCTGAATGCAGAGTTCTTTACGCCGTAGGAGATCGATCTTAAAGGAGACACGGTCAAGGGTCGGCGGGATTCCAACCACCATTAATTTGCCACCCGGTTTCAGAAGCTCTATTCCCTGATCCAATGCTTCCTGCTTGCCGCAGCATTCAAAGACCACATCGAGCTGCGCTGGCTCCCGTTGACAAATCTCCTTAACTACATCACAGGCTTCGGGATTGCCGCCCCAATCGGCACCGGCGCGACGCGCCATTGCCAGGCGCGCCTTAATTTTGTCGGTGACATAAATGCAACCCGCACCCTGTGCACGGGCGGCAAACAGGATACTCAACCCGATGGGGCCGGACCCAAGGATTCCCACCTTCGCTCCCCGCATGGGAATCGAAGTTTTCACGGCATAGACCCCAATCGCGAGTGGCTCGGAAAGCGCGCCCTCATCGTCACTGATCGAAGGGGACAAGGCAACGCAACTGGTCTCCGGCATGACCACGTATTCAGAGAGACAGCCTTCCGCTTGCTCCGGACAGCCCAGAAACTTAAGTTTACGACAAGTATGCGGCCGCCCCGCCAGACATTGGTCACACCCCCAGCAGGGCATGGCTGGCTCGATGGCGACATGGTCACCCGGCCTGAATTTTGAAACCGCGGCCCCGACCTGTTTGATAATTCCCGCCCCCTCATGGCCAACCGTAAAGGGATACTGCACCACCTGGGACCCAATCTTGCCTTCTGTGTAGTAATGCACATCAGAGCCACAAACCCCAACCCGCGTCATCTGAATCAGGATCTCATTGTCTTGCGTGACAGCAGGTGTGGGAACCGTCTGCATTGCCATGGCACGAATTCCAGTCAGTCTCATTGCTTTCATATTGCTCTCCTATCAGTCAAACAGCACCCCGGGGTTCAATTTCATCCCGGGATCAAAAAGTTGCTTAAGGGCACGCATCTGCGCAACCCCGTGTTTACCCACCATCAGTTCCAATAACGAGGTTTTCAGTCGACCTATCCCATGCTCTGCAGAGACTGACCCACCCATTTCCACAACACGCCGGGCCCAAACCTGATAGAGGGCTTTGCCACGTTCATATTCCTCCATGCTGCGCGGGAGGATATTGACGTGCACATGGTTATTCCCAATGTGCCCAAAAATAACCGACTCCAATCTGGCGGCTTTTAATCCCTCTTGATACATGTCCATGACCTGTTCTAATGCGGCATCAGGGACGGACATATCCGTTCCCAATTTAGTGATAGCAGGGTCTATCCGCTGCCTTTCGCCGATGAGCAGATTCACCGCTTCGGGAATGGCATGCCGGAAGGCCTTTTGTGGCTCCAGATCGCGTGGGGTCGATGCGAACCAGGAGTCTTCACCGCTCCCCCCCAACGCCGAGGCGGTCTCAATCGCCGCCATGGCGGCACTTTCCAACGCCTCCTCAACTTCTCCATGGAACTCAAGATAGACGGCAGTATGGTAATGCGACCGAAGTGGCGGTATGGAGCCCCCCCCTTTCCCCTCCCGCTTCATCTGACGCAACAGCTCCAAGGTGTCATGATTGAAAAATTCGATCGCCACCGGCCGGGCCAGTAAGCCGGTCTGAAGGCCCACGCTTTCACCGCGTACCAGCCTTACAAACGTTAACGCCGCTGCCGTGGAAGGCAGAAAAACAGTGAGCCCGCAAACCACTGCTGGCCGTGGAATCAGGCGGAGCTTCGCCTCGGTAATGATGCCCAGCGTCCCCTCCATGCCCATAAAAAGGTCGATCAAATCCATGTTATCAGCCGCATAATACCCAGCGGCACTCTTGACGGGTGGCATGGTGTAACCGGGCAATATCCCGCAGATTTCCCGACCATCCTCAGTGGCAACACGAAATTCTCGCCCCGACACGATCGCGTCACCCCGCTGGAGCGCCAACATGGATCCATCAGCAAGGACAATCCGTAGTGCCTCAATCCATTTCCGGGTGGATCCATAAAAAAACGACAAGGCGCCTGAGGCATTGGTGGCAATCATCCCGCCAATCGAGGCGGAAGTTTCCGTTGGGTCCGGCGGAAAAAATAAATTATTTTCATCGGCTACTGCCCGCACGTCTGTCAGAAGCACTCCAGCCTGCGCCTTCAGGAATCCCTTACAGGGAGTACAATACCCGACAATATTCAAGCGGCTGAGATTGAGTACAGTGCCTCCTCTCGGCACAGCCCCTCCCGCAATACCGGTACGTGCACCTTGAACAGTAAGGGTGCCGCCCGCGGCACAAACGGCCGCCACCACATGCCGGACCTCGTTTTCATTGGCGGGAAACGCAATCGTCTCCGCTCTCCCACTGAAGCGGGATTCATCATGCAAATAATCAACGTGGTTTTCACCAAAGCTTTGAATAAGGCCCGATTTCATTACAATATCCTTTCGCTCTTCAAAGGATTTGGCCGTCAGCCAGCAGACGTGCCTTGAGTAAAGATGAAGTTTCAAGTGTTTTCACAGTTTTACATCCACTTAATCCTAGTAGTTATGATTGCCAAACACCGTGATGGAAACGCATGTGGGGATCAAGGTCAAACTTAAAACAGCATGACCCATGCTTGAACTACTTTCAGCCAATAATTTCTGATTGACGCCCCTTATTCCGTGTGCGATAGGCACGCGTACAAATTTTACAAGGAACGTATTCTATGAAATTACAAAAGGGTTCGAAACTGGTGATGATCGGGGATTCCATTACTGACGCCGGGCGCACTCGCCCCGTTGCCGAGGGATTGTTCGATCCGCTTGGACGCGGCTATTCCTGCCTCGTCAATGCGCTCCTCGGTTCATCCTATCCTGAGTTGGGAATCCGTGTAGTCAACATGGGATGCAGCGGCAATACCGTCCGTGATCTCAAGGCCCGCTGGCAGACCGACGTCGTTGATCTCAAGCCCGACTGGGTTTCCATCATGATCGGTATTAACGACGTCTGGCGCCAATATGATTGCCCGCTTCAAACGGAATGGCACGTTCCGATCAAGGAATACGAAGCGACGCTGCGGGAACTGGTTAAGTCCACTCTGCCCAAGGTCAAAGGCCTGATCCTGGTGACCCCGTACTATATTGAAGCCAACAGGCGGGATCCCATGCGGGCCACCATGGATAAATATGGTGCCGTCGTCAAAAAAATCGCCAGGGAAAATAAGACTGTCCTAGTCGACACCCAGGCCGCCATCGACAAGATCCTGAACACCCAATACTCCGGCACGCTCGCCTGGGATCGCGTCCATCCCAATCAGGTTGGACACATGGTCATGGCCAAAGCATTTGTCGATGCGCTCGGCTTCAAATGGTAGAGAACAGGATTCAGTAGTCAGGATTCAGAAGACAGATTTCAGCAAGGAACTCGTATGAAAATCGAAACAGGGCTTTTTAGCCATATGGTTGTGCAGCGGAATAAAAAGAATGTCAGTGAAGCCGGTTTTTCAGGGGCATGTGACGCCCAGGGACCCGTAACGGCCACTGTTCGGCAAGGGGGGAAAACGATAAAGGGATGTGCTGGCATAAAAGTCGGCACTGCCTCCCGCGGCAAGATGAGTGGTTGCCTGAAGGGAATACCCGTGGGCGGTCCTTACGACATCGAACTCAAGGCCGGCTCCGAGTCCCTGGGCATCAAAGATATTCTGGTGGGCGATGTGTGGCTGCGGGGCGGACAATCCAATATGCAGGGCTGTGGGCTCTTCCCGAAACCGCGCCTGGCTGTCGCCCCGCAAGTACGCGCCTTCTTTATGAACGATCGCTGGGATATTGCGAAGGATCCCTTACATAACATGTGGGAGTGCGTGGATCAGGTGCATGTGGATCTTAATGGCGGGGCGCACCCGGGAAAACCTGACGCCGATTGGGGCGTCTGTCCCGGCCCGGCGTTCGGGAATGAAATGCTCCGCCTGAATGGCGTTCCTCAAGGTCTGATCGCCGCTGCCCATGGTGGCACAACGATGACACAGTGGGATCCCAAACGCAAAAACGAGGGAGGCAAGAGCCTCTATGGCGCCATGATCCGCCGGCTCAAGAAAAACGGCGGCCGCGTGGCGGGCTTGCTCTGGTATCAGGGCTGCAGCGACGCCAGTCTCGAGGCTGCCAAACTCTACACAGCGCGCATGAAAGAATTTGCCAGTTCCTTACGGCGCGATTGCGGGGACAAGACACTTCCCATTGTGATTGTACAAATCGCACGCGTGGTGGGCTGGGGTGCGGAGAATGCTGTGCACTGGAATTCAATCCAGGATCAGGAGCGTCGCCTGCCGCTGGTTATCAAAAATCTGGAGACCGTACCGGCGATCGATTTGCCGCTGGATGACGGCATTCATATCAGCGGCGCAGGCCATTATGTGCTGGCCGTTCGCATGGCGCAGGCTATGCAGGTTTTGCGCCTGGGACGTAAAGCGGGCCTCCCCCCCATCACCTTGAAAAAAGTTAGTGTCGAAACGGTCCGCGGCCTGGGCGTGGTCGTGGCGGAGTTCGAGAATGTAGTGGGCAAGCTACGCACAGGTGACCGACCCAGCGGTTTCACCATCGTTACCCCCAGTGGAGCCAGTAGTCCTTTCGATATCCAGTTGGACGGCCCGCGAGTGCGGATCCGCACGGGAATGTCTGCCACCGACCTGATGGGAGCAGCTGTTCACTACGGTTTCGGCACTGACCCCTACTGCAACATCACGGATGAAGGCGGGCGATCATTACCTGTGTTGGGCCCCATTGCCATGGGCGTTCCCCGCTCCATCACACCGTTTATCAAACAGTTAAAAGTCAGCGCTTTTCAACCCTCTGCAGGCAGACTTGATGAGTTGGAATGTCCCGCCAGTCTTGACGGCTTGCATATGACGCCGCGTAAGTTTGCTGAAAACTTCTGCAATCTGCACCCGGAAATCGCCCAGCACGGAAACACGGATGAGCTGGTTTATTTCGCCTTCCGTTTCTCCTGCAAAGAGCCCATGCCGTTATCTCTGGTTCTTGGCTATGATGGCCCCGTCAAAGCCTGGCTGGATGGCAAATTACTGTTTCAAGACCCGAACGGCATTAATCCCGCCACGGTCGATAAAGGAACGGCAAAGTTTGAAAGCACCGCAGGCGAACATGAGGTCATCGTCGCACTAGGCACCAACAGTGGCGCAGCCTGGGGGATCTTCCTCAGACTCGAACGCTTTGGCGTATCCAAAAAGCTTCTCATCAGCGGACCCGGAAATTATGTCATGCCTGAAATCCTCCCATGACCGCTCAACCGACAACCCGATCCCAGTGCCCCGACCTGCTGATCTACCCGACCGCCGTCGCCCTGCGTCAGGTTCAGCGCCGCACCCTGAAGCGGGACGGTTTCTTTGATGGACGGCGTCATCTTACCCAGGCCTCTTTTCTGCGCCTTTGCGCCGAATCCGCCGCCCAGGCCGGACTTCTTAAAAACGCCGCAGGACAATCCCTGCGTCCGATCACCGATCTTGACCGGGAACTCGCCATCGTGGAGGCCGTCTCAAAGTTTCTCGTTTCCTCGCACCCCGATAACTCCATTCTTACCGCTCTCACTCCTGCCGCGCTGGAGGAAACCCTTGAGGAACTGACAGACACTGTCGCACCGCTTGCCAACCGTGCCCCCGAATTCATTGCCCTTCTAGCCAAGGACAAACACTCCCCTAAAAACCCCGATCTGGCCGCCCTCTACAATGCCTATACCACCGTCTGCCAAAGCCTCCTTGTCGCCGACGACACCACCGTCAACACTGCCATTCTCGCCCTGCTCCATGGCCCGCGTTCCAAATGGCCGCAACCACTGCAACATGCCACCACTATCGCCTTCCTCTCCGTCCGCTGGGTGGCCCCTTTTCAGGAATCCGTCATCCACGCCCTCTCTACCCAATTCGGGCAGGCTCACGTTCATGTTCATCACATTCTGTCAGAACATGAACAGGATTGGTGGGGTCAAGATCTGATGACACAAACGGGGCGCCTCCTCTTTGAAGGATCCAACGGCCCCGAAGACATCAACGGGCTCACCTTTCAAGCCCCTTCAACCCGGGGCGCCATCGAAGAACTGACAAGCCTGCGTGAAGGTTATGCTATGCAGGATCGGGCCCTGGCAGAACCCGCACGCGCCTGCATCGGGTTCTCCACCTCCGTCGGCCTCTATGGTGAAATCGAAGATCTGGCCCGCCGTATCGCCTGGGAACTCCACGACCGGGCTGCCCCCCTGCGCCCTGAAGATATCTGTCTCGTCACCCGCAACCTCGGCACCTGTTCGGATGCCATCATGGACGTCTTCAGCCGTTTTAATATTCCCTATTACTTCCGCCGTGGCGTCCCACTACTGGCCATCCCCATTATTAAAACAATCCTCAATATGGCGCGGTTTTCAGCAACCCGAAATAGAGAAGTCTTCTGTGCCCTTCTGGAAAGCCCCTGGATCAATTGGCCAAGCAAAGGGCTTGCAGACCCCGCCTCACTTGCAGACGATATTCTCCGCTCTGGAGCGGAACCGACTCTTGATGACCCCAAGCGCCTCGCCCGCCGTCTTGTCAGTTACTACCTTGCCCCCCATTCCAAGAATCGTCAGTTCCCGACCCTCGAACAGGCCGAGACCCAGGCAAATCTTGTCAGTGACCTTTACAAAACTGTCCTGGGCCAATCCTCTATCCAAACCCTCAAAGAAGGCATTACAGACCTGCTCACACGCTGTGAACTTCTCACACTTGACTCCACACCGTCTGAAGATACCCTTTCTGCCCGTGCCGGAATTTTAAACACCAAGGCCTGTGAAGTGGCGCTCGATACGCTTAACACCCTGCGCCGCCATATTCTGGTGGCAGACAATCAAATCAATTGGGCGACCATTGTGGATCTGATTAGCCGTGCCCTTGAAAATATCACCGTCTCACCTGGCCCCTCCGATGAATCCGGTGTGTGGATTCTCAATCCTTTCGATATGGCCGGCCTTCACTTCAAAGTGGTTCTTCTGGCCGGTATGAATTCCGGGGAATTTCCCCAGCTCCCCACCCCCAGCCCGCTGTTCCCTGACGCGGAATTAATGACCTTTCGTGAACGCCTATTGAAAAAGGGACCCCTCCCCGCCTCCTCCCTGGCAGCTTCAAAAGTGCGTAACAGCCAGGAGAATTTACTTTTCCTGACAACGTTGGCCGCCGCCAAAGAACGAATCGTGTTTTCCTATCGCCGCCATGGAGAGGATGGCAAAGAACTGACGCCCTCCGTCTTTTTCAGTACTTTGTGGCGTCTCACCGGTTGGCCAACCTGGCCGTCCCTCCCGGAGGCGCCTCCTGACCCCTATGACCGCTGGCGTCTCGCTCAAGGTGCACCCCATTTGCTTGATCACTGGCAGAATCATCGTGCCATCACCACGCATAAGCGCCGCCCCTTCCCGGGTGAGTCGTTTCTGGGGACGATTCCTCTTGCCCTGTGCCGTGCTAATGATGAACGCTGGCAACGCTGCGCCCACCATCCCGACGAGGTTACTGCCGCACCTAAAACGGAGACTCAGGCAGCCCCTAAAGATCTGGCCATCCATGTCGCCCATGGCATCAGTATGGAACACGACCGCCAGGCTTTCTTTACCCGCCAGGCCCAGGGAGAACTTGAGAAGCCACTCCACGCCATCACGACCGGCGGAGAATATGCGGGAATTCTGTCGCCGGAATTGTGGGCTAAAATCAAGCCAGCAAAAGAGGGGCCCATGGACTTCAGTCCCACCCAACTTGAGCAGCTGATAGCTTGTCCTTATAAATATTATCTCCAGTACATTGCCGGTGTGGAACCGATAGAACGTAATGAACTTGAGGCCAGTCCCCGCGATTTCGGCACCGCACTTCATTTCATCATGCATGAGGGCTTCCGCCTGTTGCAGGGATTCCCCGCCCCAAATTACATTCCCGGCCTCATTACGGTCACGGAGACTTTTGCCGAACTCATGTCACCGGACTGGTCTATTCTGGATCCCAAAGGCGTCTGGCATCTCCAGGAGGGGGAAGCCCGCCCCTCGCCGGATGCTTTGCCACTCGTATCACTGAACCCCGCCGCGACGGAAAGGGTCCTTGCATTTTTCGACTCACTGTCTTCCGTGATTCTCAAATGGGCCACTAGCGGAAATGCCAAATGGATGCTGGGCGCTCCCGAACAACTCACCATTCAGTACCATCGGATTCAGCGTGCGATCCGCAACATGGTTCGAACCACCCTGGAACCCGCCGCCCTGCCCCAAGCATTTCTGGAAGATACCGGTGACGGTCAGACCTTCCGCCGTTTCCCCTGTCTGCTGGAATTTGGTTTCAACAGTCAGTCGAAACGTGCCGCGGCCCCTTCCGTCGAACTGAGTGACCCTGTTAACTCCAGCCACACGGTTCGACTCCACGGCAAAATCGACCGGGTCGATCTGGTGTTCGATTCCGATAAGATCCTGCGAGCTATGATCGTCGTGGACTATAAGGGGAAATCCAAGGGAACCCTGACCCCAGCCACTCTTGCGGCCAATATCGCCAAGGCTGAGGACTGCCAACTGCCAGCCTACGCCCTCGCCGCCTCATCCCGCTTTGCCTCCCGAGCCCAAAGCCCTTTGCCGGTCTTCATGCAGTATCTATCCTATTCACTCTCCGCCGAGGAGATGATCAAGGATTGCCAGAAACGCTGGCTCACCATGGATGGGCACCCACTGGAGGAGGAAAAACTAGCAGCCATCATCGGCGATGCCTCATCATTAATGGATGCTTTTTCCACTAGTGTCTTCACCGCTTTGGCGAAATATGAGCGGGGTGAATTCGCCGTGTCCCCCATTGAATGCAAGTTTTGCGCCTTTGCCGGATGTTGCCGCCACTACGCCAGCCAACTGACTCCTGACGCCGATAAAACGGAGGACGCCTCATGAGCCAAGTCTGCCAGAATATCCGTTTCATTGCCTCAGCCGGCACCGGAAAAACCCATCAAGTGGTCAGCCTCTATCAGGCCCTGCTGCTGGGACGCCCCTACCCACCCGATGATAACGCTCTACCCGGCGCCGCTAAAGGTTCCGTCTTTGATGGAAACCAGCGCATTCCGCCCGACCGGATTCTGATGCTGACGTTCACCCGGAACGCTGCCGCCGAAATGCGTTCGCGCGTCACCGAGGCCATCGAGAAGGAACTCGCCACAGGGAATCCAGATAACGAAGCCTTCTGCTGGAGCCTGCTGCGCCGTCTATCGGGGGCCACCATTTCAACCATTCACGCCTTCGCCCAGCAATTGTTGGCACGCCACACATTGGAACTTGGATTGTCACCCACGCTCACGGTTCTGGAGGAGGCCGATGCCGCCATCCTGAGAAACGACGCCGCACAATCAGCCCTGCGCGAAGCACTCCGGAATGGCTGCCCGGCTTATATCCATGATCTTGAGACCCTATGCGAAGGCCATGGCGTGGAGCAAATCGAGAGGGCTGCCCTGCAAACCATCACCCAATGTGCTACCTGGGGCATTGATCTGGAACAGGCGGATCCCTCCCTGCTGGTGCGTCAACCCGCAGAGCCCTGTCTCCATGACCTGCAAGCCCTGTCCGGGCCACTCCAACTGAAAGCTGACGCAGTCACCGGTAATACCATCAAAGCCATGGCTTCAGAATTGCGTGTGACGCTTCGACTTCTCGGCACCGCCCCTACGCCAGACGCCGTCGCGCAGGCAGCCGGGAAACTCATACCACTCACCCAGAAGGCCTGGGGGAAAACTGAGGATGTCAAAGCCCTGCGCGTCTCGGTGCAGGCCACCCTCATCCATTTGGCGACCTATACTGAACGAAAGGAAGCCGCCCGCCTGTTAATTTCCTTCGTTACCCTGGCACAAGATTGTGCGCTTGGGATCCGAGCCCGGAAAAATGCCCAGGGAGTGCTGGATTTCGATGACCTGTTATTCCGGGCGCGCGAACTGATCCAGCGCAACCCGGATGCGGTACCCGCCACGGACGTCATTATCGTGGATGAGGCGCAGGATAATTCCCGCCTGCAAAATGAACTCATCCGGCTTGTGCAAAAAGCCAGCCAGGCAGCCGTAGCGGCCTGCGGCGATACGAAGCAAACCATCTACAGTTGGCGCGGCGCCGATCCTGATGGACTCGATCGACTGGGAAAAGATCTGCATCTCAACCCAATCCCCCTCCGCACCAGTTATCGCAGCCAAATGGGAATACTGAACTGGGTGAATGATATCTTCGCCGGAGTGGTGATGGGTACGGAACTCTATGGCGAAACCGAGGAACTACTCCCCTGCCCGGCGGCGAAAGCCAGCGAGGGCCCCGCAGTTGAATGTCTCCTACCGGACTGGGAACTCCTGCCGTCCCCCAAGGATCAGATTACCATCCCCGGGAAAAAGTCCAAAACGGGAAGCGAAACCAGTGACGCCTGCGCCCGGATTACAATCAAGAAAAGCGATATCAGCAAATTGGCCGCTGAAGGGTCAACCCTTGCGGCTACGGACTGGGAACAGATGGCTAAACTGGCGGAACAAGCCCTCGCCCTCGAGGCACGGGCCGTGGCACGCCGCATACGCCTACTGACGACGCCCACACGCGGTGGCCACTGGCACCCCCCGCGTGTGTGGGATTCCACCAAACAGGAGTGGGGCACGCCCTCCGGCCAACCTTACCGATTCCGGGACATCCTTATTCTTTTACGCGCCACTCAACGACAGGACCTTTATGAGCAGGCACTTCAAGAAGAGCAAATTCCCTTCACCACAGATGGTGCCGGCCGCGGTTTTTTCTTGCGTCAGGAAGTCCAGGATATTTCCAATCTTCTCTCATGGCTGGCCTTCCCACTCGATCGCCAGACGCTGCTTGCCGTACTGCGCTCTCCATTCTGTGCCTTGTCGGACAACGCCGTCGCCATTCTGTCAGCCAATGTCGCCGACCCGTCATTGCGAAGCATTGTCACGGCCGACGGGGAGGTCGCTCAAAGCATTTCCAAGGATCTGACCACCAGGTCGTCTACACATGACGCCTCGTCCTTTCTCCGTACTGCAAACCTCCTACGCCGACTCTGTGAACTAGCAGGCCGTGTTAGCGCCGTGGAATTGGTGCGAGAGGCGGTACGCCTTACCGGTTATGACGCCATCCTCACCGGCACATTTCATGGGGTCCAGCGGCTGGCTAATCTTCAGAAATTACTTTCCTGGATTCAGGAACTGGAGCGCTCCGAAAACCTCGACTTCCAGTCTGTTGCCATCCGATTGTCCGGCGAAATTCTTGATGGCCGCGAAGCCCCGGATGCCGCTGTTCTCGACCCCGATGATGACTCTGTGCGCATTAACACCGTTCATGCCGCCAAAGGCCTGTCCAGCCCAGTTGTGATTGTACCTGACCTCCGCCGTACGCCGCGCAATGACAGCCGGTGGATCCAAGTTCTTCGCAGCGAGAACGACCAGGGCTCCACGATTGCGGCCCGATTAAAGTTTTACAACGAGGACGACACGCTTCAGGAGAAAGTGGATTCCGAGGGCTATGCCGAAGAAGTGGAGCAAAATAAAATCGCGCGCGATCAGGAATCACGTCGATTGTTTTATGTAGCCGCCACCCGCGCCCGGGATCTCCTGATTTTCTCAGGAGAAAACCCTAATGCAGGGAGCGGGGGTTCCTGGCGGAGCTGGCTCAACCAGCATCTCTTTGCCTGTGACTTTAAACCTGAACTGGTTCGACTCCGCCCCTACAGTGAGGTGGAAACGGCCTGGAGGGGATTGGGTGCTATGCCCTCTGATAAGGCCCCGGTATCCCCCCTTCAATTGACACAATGTCTTAATCAGGCAGAGACCCTTTCTGCGAAAGAGCAGTATCGTTATCCAGTCACCCTATTGGTACGCCCTACCCCGCAAATCCGACTGGCATCCGTGAGCGTAACCACCAAAACCGCCGACAACCATGAATCCGCCGCCGAACCCGAATTCATAGCTGAAGAAGACGATGAGCCCACCTTTAGTAAATCGCAACTGGGAACCGTCGCGCACCGGATTTTGGAGACCCTGGACTATCATTCCGGCCCCACCCTGGAGGGGCAAATTTCACAAGCCTTGGAGTTTGAAGCGCTCGCCCCTGCTGAAAGAAGCACGCTTATCTCCGGCGTAACGGCAGCTGCCTCACGCATAGCCATACTTCTAGAGGGAGTACCGGCGAAAAACCTGATCAGGGAACTACCCTTCGCAGCCCGATTCCGCCATGATGGGGCGGAAGTGATTGTCGACGGAAAAGTTGATCTACTCTACTTCAAGAATGAAGCCTGGCACATACTCGATTACAAATTCTCGTCCCATACGTCCGAGGAACTGACCGAGCGCTATGCCCTCCAGCTTGCCACCTACCGCGAGTCACTCTTCACACCCGACGCCGATGGATCCCATTACTCTCCCCGCTTTGAGACCAACATCAAAACACCGGCCACTTTCACCCTCACCCTGCTCGGAATCACCTCTACAGGAGACTGTACGGTGGTGGATGTGACCGCTCAGGCCCCGGGCAACATCGCCGCCCATCTAATCAACGCAGCTCGATTCCTGAGCAGAGCTATGCCAACAATCTGTCGTGGCGAAGCCACGCCCGCCCTGCCGTGATTTTCGCATGTTTCGTAGTGGTCTAAACTGCCGGATCATAGGTAACGAAATATGTTCCATGTAATTGAACCCACTTCAAAATATCCAATGCTAAACAGGTTTAGCACACTGTTTACAGCGCCAATTTTCACACTGATATCCTGCCCCTAAACGGATTAGCCTTTCTTCCTATTTTATGCTTGTCTACATGTAAGAATTACCGTATTTTTTACAACTATGTATTCAAGATTACTAAAGATGCCCGATACATCCATTCTCCTGCTGGGTCCAAGAGGGACAGGAAAATCAACTTGGATCTCGAAGCATTTCGCTGAGGCCACACGCTATGACCTGCTCGACACAAGGGAAGCACTGCGTCTTGAACGTGAGCCAAGTAGATTATACAACGAGTTAAGAACAGTACCTGCCGGAAAATGGATCGTGCTCGACGAAGTGCAAAAAGTGCCGGCACTTCTCGACGAAGTGCAACGCTTGATCGAGAGTTGCGGACTGCGTTTCATCCTGTGCGGATCCAGCGCACGAAAACTCAAGCGTTCCGGCGTGAACCTGTTGGCCGGACGGGCGATCGAAGCCCGTATGTTCCCGCTCGTGTCGGCCGAACTTGGACCGAATTTCGATTTGCATGCGGCCATCGCAACCGGCACGATCCCGCTGGCGGTGACTGGCACCGATCCCGTCGGGTTTCTCACAACCTACGCACATACCTATCTGAACGAGGAAATCCGCGCCGAAGCCGTGACCCGCAACGTGGCGTCTTTTTCACGGTTTCTGGAAATCGCAGCCAGACAGAACGCGCAGGTCACCAACCTGAGCAATATTTCCCGCGATGCGGCCGTTGCCCGTTCGACTGTACAGAATTACTTTGAAATCATCTCCGATACTTTACTCGGTTATTGGATTGAACCTTGGAAACTCAAGCGCGCAACAAAGCAGGTTTCCCATCCAAAATTCTACCTATTTGATACGGGAGTCGCGCGCGCGCTTTCGGGTCGTTTGCCTTACCCCCCATCTCAGGAAGAGACCGGCCCCCTGCTGGAAACCTATCTCTTCCATGAGATACGTGCGTTTTTGGGCTATTCGAAGCTTCACTACAACCTCCATTTCTGGCGCAGTTACGATGGGGCAGAAGTCGACCTGTTGTGCGAAACGCGCGAAGGATTCGTCGCCATCGAAATGAAGGCGGCCATACAGTGGCAAAAGAGGTTTTCGGGTGGACTGCGACGATTACGCGCAGAGTTATCACCGGCGCCGGTGCATACTTTTGGCGTTTACCTTGGCGAACGTCGGGCACTGCTTGATGACGTTCTCGTGCTGCCCGCGGCCGAGTTCCTCAGCATGCTGTGGAACGGCGACATTATCCGCCGGTGAAGACCAAGGCGCGAAATTATAAATTAATTTGTTCTTCCGGGTTTAGTGTGAGCGGTCTACCCTGTGAGCGTTCTACCCTTGCGTGCGAAGGATGATACCTTCTATCCTGCTGAAATGACTGTCTTCGGTGGCCAGGTTGGCGCCGTGTTCCATGGTGATCGCAGCGATCCAAATATCATTGGTTGGAATGGGCGTCCCCTTCTGCCTCAATTGATTGATGATGAGCGAATAGAACTCCGCCGTGACGGTTGTTATCAAAGCCACTTGAACCCGCTCCGTCGTTGTAAAAGCGACCAGTTGTTCCGTATTCGCCCGCTCACGGTTCCCCCCTTTGAAACCCGCCAGAAGTTCACCAAACACAACCACGGGCACTAGAATTCGCTCCGCCTGCCGCAACAGCTTTACCGCCTCGGAATCCCCCCGCATGGCATTGCAATAGACATTGGTATCAATGACAAGCGCCTTCATTTCCAGAGCTCCTCATCAATCTTTCGGCACTCCCTGCAATGCGCAGCGACCTCCCGGGCATCCTCTTCAGACCAACTGCCAAAAAAAACATCCAAGTCATGCCACTCCCGCACTTTTCCAGGCTCACCTGGAAAGGCAATCTTCCTGAGCGCCTCCACCACAAATTTATTCACACTGGAATGATTGCTTTTTGCTTGCTTCTTGAGTTGCCCAAAAGCTTCTTCATCAACACCTCGAATGGTCAACGTGCTCATAGTGACTTCCTTTTGAGAAAATATGATTCCACAAAACGACTTCACTAGCAATCACATAGTGATGTCACATCATTCTCAGTGTCTCCCCCATTCTCCTTGAGATTCAGTTACTTATCACCTCTTGTTCCCTCGCCAATTCTTCTCCGTAAACCCGATAATTCTATTCATCATCGTGACAACCCCAGCCGGATCGAGGCCTACCGCGCTCTCCGCAGACAGCATCACGAAGTCCGTCCCATCGATTATGGCATTGGCCACATCCGTCGTCTCGGCTCGTGTCGGCAGACGGTTCTCAACCATGCTCTCAAGCATCTGGGTAGCGGTGATAACCGGTTTACCCGCCACATTACAGGCGTTGATGATTTGTTTCTGCATGATCGGCACTTCCCAGATCGGCAGTGAAACCCCCATATCCCCACGGGCAACCATAACACCGTCCACAACTTTAATGATGCCGTTGATATTGCGGATTCCCTCCCGGTTCTCGATCTTGGCGATCACCTTCGGACTCGATGCAGCCCCCTTCATCAAAGCCCGAACAGCCAGAACGTCCGCAGGCTCGCGGACAAAAGATAACGCCATGAAATCCAATTCCTGTTCAAGGCAGAAATCGATATTGGGCCGATCGTGCTCTGCCACACCCTTAAAGGGAAGATGAACTTCCGGCGCATTGACTCCCTTACGCTCCTTAATCGCCCCTCCAATCAGAACACGGGTCTTCAATCGATCCTTCCCAACACTTTCAACCGTCAATGCGATATTCCCGTCATCGATGAAAATCTCATGTCCCTTGCGGAAAACGGATAAAGGACCATGATAATCAAACGGCACCACATCTCCTTCCCCGCGAACATCCCGGGTTGTCAGCCAGAGGATCTTTCGTTTTTTGACCTCAATAGGCTTTTTATCCTTCATGAGACCTATGCGGATACGATGCCCCTCCAAGTCCCCCATAATCCGTATACGACGACGGTATTTCTTATTCAGATGGCGGATCATGCGGATTCGCTCAAGGTGTTCATCAAGGGATCCATGTGAGAAATTGATCCGTGCCACATCCATGCCGGCAAGCATCATCTTGCGCAATACCGTCATGTTTGAAGACGCAGGGCCCAGTGTACAAATAATTTTAGTTCTGACCATAAACTCCTCTTTGCACTCTATTTATTTGGCGGACTCGATGGCGTATTCCAGCGTCACGACGGCTTTGGCGGTTTTTTCTATGGCCGAAGTATCATATTCCCCCCCGCCGGAGGTGTCGGTTGAGTGCCGTTCGGTAATCTGGAAAACACCCTGCTGGGCGGAGGTCAAAGCACCAATCTTACCCTTGCTTCCCTGGGCGAGCGCCAGGGCGCGTCGATAGCCATCCTCGGTCGCCTGCGCCAGCAATCTGAGTTTTGTATCCTTTAGATCGGAAACCAAAAACATGGGAGGGGCGGCTTGGATATCCACACCGTCCCGAATCAGTTCCGTGATGCGGGTGGCAGTATCACGAATAAGCGCAACATTGGTAGAGGTAACCATGATTTCCTGGGAGACGTCGTAAAATTCGATTTCATTCATTTCCTTCCCCTGGCTGTCACGCCTGGGGATTTTCCCAATCTCGATCGTATGAACGACCGTCTCATCCTCCCGCAGGCCCATCTGCTTTAAGAGCGCGAGAGTGGCATTGCGGCTTACCTGCAGCTTATCATAGGCATCCTTAAGGCTGTCACCGCGTACGTTACATCTGCTGGAAAACTTGCCGACATCCGACATGATGTCCGTTTCAGCATATCCCTTCACCGTAATCGCCTGTTCATGGCGAACGCGGAGAAATAATTTGGAAAGTATGGAGGCCGAAAGAATCATTCCCACCACCAAAATGGCCGCTATCAACGAAGACTTCATCAGATTATTCATGATCCATTCCTATTCTTTATGTGATGCCCGGGAATATAACCGTTTCAGCCATTGTTCAGAAGCGTAATATTCAGTACCCTGCGCAATGGGCGGTGGACAGGCCACGGGAGGGTGGAGTAGAGTAATGGGACTGATTAACAACCCCAATGAGGTAAGCCAAATATGAAGATAATATTTTTGCTCGCGGTAATTATAGTGGTGTCCTGCAACTCCTTCGCACAGACCGAAATCCCCGCAGAAAAACACCAGGAGATTGTGAAAATGCTTCAAATCACCGGCACGGAGAAAATTCTGAAGGGAATCAAAACTCAAATGATGAATGGCCTGAAAACCTCCATGACTAAGATCCCGGATGCATTTTGGTCCAAGTTCGAAACGAAAATGGACATGGCGACATTGATCGAACAGATCATTCCCCTGTACGACAAGTACTACACACTGGAAGACTTGAAGTCCATAAATGCGTTTTATCAGAGCCCAACCGGCCAGAAAGTCTTATCCACTTCACCGCAAATCTTTCAAGAGAGCCTGACGATCGGCCAGAAATGGGGCGAGAAAATGGGCAAAGAGGCCTCTGATGAATTTGAAAAAGAATCTGGGGACAAAAGCCAGAAGTAGAAATGCCAGAAAACAGTTTGCAGACAGCTGCACTAAAATCACCCCACAGGCTGCCTGCTAATTGAAAGAACGGGAAAAAAGATCTTTGAAGGCCTGAATCGCCTCATCCGCATCACGTCCATCGGCAAACACAGTTACCTCGGTTCCCTCCGAGGCATCCAGTGACAAAAGCCCAAGAATGCTTTTGGCTTTCACCTTTTTATGCTTGGTGCCGATATGAATCGCCGCATCAAAAGTCACGGCTAACTTTGCAATCTTTGCTGCCGGACGTGCATGCAGCCCTAACTCGTTAGAAATGAGCAGATTCACTTTGCGTTGTGTTTGTTTAGCCATCATCCCGGTATCCCATTCAACTATCCATAGAACCATCGTGTTTCTTAAAACGTCTAATCGTTTGCGAGCGGGGGATGCTAGAAGGAATGCCCGACAAAAGGAATCAGGGATTACCTGAAAACCCCATCAGGGATTACCTGATAGCGAAATTTGAACTAGTGGGCGATTTCCCGACATATGACTGCAGGCAAGAAGCAGTAAACAGGCATCTCCTTTGAACGATTCAGCTTGAGAAGAACAAGGTGAGGATGCAATTATATATGCCGACTTTCCGCGTCCTGTCTGTCCAAGAGCGGATGGCGGTTTCAGGAACCAAAGGGATAGAGCTTAATTAATGGCAAGAACCGGAGATGGAAATGAATGGAAAAGGGGATAAACCGAGACCAGTTGACAAGCAGAAATTTGATACCAATCATGATGAGATTCGTTGGAAATCAAAGGTTTCGGGCGGCAGAGTGGATCAAATTCCATCCGAGGTAGGCAGGAAGAAATAAGTTACTCCGCGCATAATACTGCTTTAAACTGCGTCAGTTGCAAGTCAACCTTCTGCCTTCCCTCCTTACAGCCCAACAAAAGTGTCACTTTTTGAATGTTGAGCAGACTTGGCGTTGCGGGAAGAGGGATACAAAGTTCCTGCGTAAGCCAGCGGGTATGCCGGAGGTTAACAAATATTTCCTGAGATACACTTCGACCATCTGAAACAGGCCGCTCAAGACTTATCACTGCCTTTAGATCAGCCTCCCGATTCCGATAGCGGATCCGCAATACATTGCCCGATAACGACACCCCTTGTACTGGCTGATCTACCATCCAAGTCACCGCTGCCTGCCGGACGTTTTCACCCATCAGGCGAAATCCGCTGTTCCCACGACTCAGCTCCAGCCTGCTTTCATCCGGCGACCAAACCACTGTGCGAACCGCTGGAACCAATAGATCTACCGGTTCACCGCGGGGATAAACCACACGCAACCGCTCGAGCATCCCTCGCTGTTCAAGATATCGTGCCATAGCCTCGTCCCCCGCCCCCAAGCCACCCACAATCAGAGACATGACATGCACGGCCGTCTGACACTTAATGGGTAGCTGTGTTACCATGTGGGTCCCCTCCCAGGGCCCATGTTGCGTAAAAAGGGATGAGATTGCAGACCAGTTGTCTAGCAAGAAAGACTCCATCTCATCTGGTAAGATACTGTAGGCCACCCCCAGTGTGTAAATTGACGGGGCATTAGTGATTCGAGGGTCATTAACGACCGTAAGTTCCGGTACCCCAATCTTGCCACTGTACTGATTGCCATTCCCACTGTAGGCCTCTGACAGAAATCCCGGCAACTTATGTTCACGGGAATAGTCCAAATTGATCCGCACGGTATTTTCAAGATTCGCCCGCCATCCGGGAATGGAGCGCTCACCCATAAACAACGAAAGGCCAAGAGCCTGGAAGGCTGAACCCTCCCACAAGCCCAGCGTAAAGAGTTCCTGCCCACTGGTCATGACCCGGGATTTTACCTTAAACGCCTGATACCGCAGTGGGTCATCCGGAAAACCGAACCGGATCAGAACAAATTGGAGGGGGCCCCGGAATTCGTTGACGTAATAATCAGCAAACGCAACCTGCCACACTCCTGAGGGATCACCCCACCCCAGATACTGTTTATGGGTGGCATTCCACCCAAAGCGAAAAAGCCCCCGCTTGGAATCATAGAGATACTGATAACCAGGCCGCTGGGCATCTAAAAACTGTTCCAATCTCCCCCGGATGCTCTTAGCCAAGGGATTATTTGCTACTTCCGGCTTCAAAAGTACCCCTATGGTCTTTGCTACTGAAGCGCTTAAGTTGGCGTTATCACCAAAAACTACCTGCACCACGCGCCGATCAAGCATCGTCATGATTTTGATCTGGCCATCATGTGACGCATACGGAGCCAATACGCCCTTAAAGCATGCCTGCCCATAGCCAAATCCCGGCCCACGGATAATCTCGCCCTGTTCGTCATTCGCCCATGGCCGAACCCAACCGCATTTTTCAAGGGCCCGCCAAACCTCTAGCCCCTCTTGCGCTCCGTACGCTTCAACAAAATCCTGCTTATAAGCATCAGAGGCCAGTGGTGCCATACGGCGACCTTTGTCGAATCCGATAAAGTTGCACAATAACCCACGATCACTGAGATTAGGATCCGCCTGATCATGAAGCAGAGATCGAGTCACACGATCAAGCTGGATAAGGGCTTCGCCCCTCGACAAATAAGGTTGATCGGCACAGCCTGCCGCAATATGGGCCAGCAATTCCAGCCATTCACCTACCGTGGTAAGCTGGGTAAATCCACGTAATTGGAGGCCGGACTGATCGTCATCATTCCACCCCTCAACCGGATATCCTGACACCTCGTCAAACAACCCCTGCCCCGGCTTGATATAGCCCAAGGCATTCTTAACCAATTGCCGCATGTGAATATGTTGCGGCTTGATGGTGGGCAAAGAAAATTGAGAAGGTGCCGGATCACTACCTATAACACCTCTGGCAACCAGTGCCAGACCGACAATACAAATATGCAAGGTTCGTTTCATCAAAGGGGACTTTCCGTCAAATTGCGCGACACCTTCAACACCCGCAACTCACCACGAGGTTCCGTAAAATCAATCGGCAGGTGTACTTGGTTGTCCTTTAGTTTCGCCCCCACAACACCTTCCAGCGCCTGCCTCAACATCCAGGCGGCCGCCCCGGTATAGCCATTCCATATCATCCGTCCGGGCTCATAAGTCGTCAGGAAATCTGCCGCCTGTTTATTCGGCTGCCCTCCATAACGCTCGATCTGGTCGGGCGTTGTGTGTTCCAGCGGTGAAATCTTACGCCACAACCGTATCGCCGTTTCCCGGTATTGTTTTGCAGCAACCTCATCCCCCGCTGCCGCCCATTCTTCCGACAACTGCCGGGCCGCCCCCACCATCCACTGGACCCCATGGCAGTACATCCCATTCTCGCGCACACCTTCAGGATAGCGACAACTCCGCCCGAGAAATGGTTTGGTCTGCTCATTCAGGGCCGGCCAACCGAGTAAAATCACGTTATCCCGCTCCAATGTCCGAAGCGCGGTATCAAACATCGTCCTTCCCCGCTCCTTATCAATACCGGAAAAAACCGCCCAGGCAGCTGTCAGGGCATCCACTTCCCAAATCCCACTCCCTTTAACCCCGATCTCGGTACCATCATCGTGAATGGCTCGCAAATACCGATCCTCCCGCCACATCGCGTTAATGGCCACCCCTAACACCTCCCTACGCTGCCGGTACTCCGCGGCATGACGCGGCTTACAGTGTCGCTCCAGCAAGGGCATCAACTCGCGCAAAATGTAGTAGAGGAAGAAGCCCATCCACACACTTTCACCACGCCCCTCACTGCCAATTTCATCCAGTCCGTCATTCCAATCGCCAGTTCCCATCAAGGGCAAGCCATGCGCCCCCATCCGCTTGTGCAAGACCAGATCCAACGCCCGTCGCACGTGATCCAGAACAGAGTCTGCCCGGGTGGATCGAAGGGGAAAGAATCCCATACCCTGTTTGCCCTCAGGCAACGGTAACAGGGGAATCTCGGCATCCAGGTACGGCACCGTTTCATCCAACAGCGTTTCATCCCCTGTCATACGGACATATTCCGCTACCGCCCAGCCCAACCACAACAGATTGTCACAGGCATGTGAGCGGCTGGAAAAACTGGAGCGCCCGTCCTGTTGCAGGAAGAACCAATGCACGGTATCCCCCTCGACAAACTGCTGAGCGGCATGGAGCAGAATCTGACGCCGTGCCAATGCCGGATCCACCCAGATCAGATTTACCGAATCCTGTAACTGATCACGGAACCCGAAAGCACCACTGGCCTGATAGAACCCTTTACGCGCCCAGATGCGCTCGGCCAGCGCCTGGTAACGTAGCCAGTACAAATAGCTATCCAGGGCCGGATCGGAGGTTTCTACCACCAGCGTCCCCATAAACCCGTTCCACCAGCGGCGGGTCGCCTCAAGCTGACTTGCCGCATGTCCGGTCTCACCATAGCGAATAATCAGCCGTTCGGCCTCCACACGGGATCCAGCCTGCCCCAGTACCACAACCACTTCACGCTCAGAATGAGGCGGGATATCCAGCGCGATTCTGAATGCGACAACAGCCTGATCATCTCGATCTAAAAGCAAGCCAACCGCACCCTCCACCCAGACTGGATGAGCGACTGTCCTGCCAGCCCCGAAAAATTCACCTCGCCGGGTCGTACTCGCCTCGGGCCCCGGCGTCACCGCCACATAGGCGGGCCCTGAGCGGAATGTATTTCGGGGATTCTCAAACAACCAGCCATGCCCTACCGAGGCCGGATAACGATGTAACACCCCGGAGTGTTCAGGCTGAGCCGCCAAAGTAATCTGGAAATATGGGGCACAATAAAAACGCCGCACCTGGTCACCCTCATTACGCAACTTCAACTGATACACACCGATTGCCTCATCAGGCGGAACAAACACCGTCAATTCGCTGCTCAACGTCCCGTGCCGCATATGGAACACCGCCGTGCCATCAGTCCGAAAATCGGCCTCATATTCAGCACCCGGCGAACGCAGGGGCTCATAAGTAGGCGAGTACCACTGATTGTTATCGCGATCATACAGATAGATGGCCTCACCCGGTAACTCACGGGTCGTGGTATCCGCCCAGTCAGGAGTCAGCCGGTTCTGCTGGGAATTCACACTGGATGAAGTATGTAAACCACGATTCGTAACCGCCATCACATGGCCCAATGCATTTGCCAAGGTGTGATCAAACGGACGCGGCGTAAAGGGCGTCAGCACCCGCATCACACGCCCCCCCTCATCGAAGCGGGTATAGGGTCCCACCATACCCCGCGGGGGTCGCCCATGCCCGATGCGCAATCCGGTGGCCGGGGATACTGGACGTGGAAGACCAGGCGGGCAAGCGGCTTTTACCATGGCCTCGGCAGCCTGACGCGACGTCGCACAGCCCACCCATAGACGCACCGTCAACTCGCCGCCGGGCGGAAGTTCCAACCGCAAGGCCAAACTCCCGATACAATCGAACATGGGGCATGGTGCCAGGGCCACAGGCTCACGCCACTGCATTTCGTGCAGGGCTTCGGGTGCCCACAACGAGCCCGCTCGCCCAATGAATTCAACACGTGCCACATGCACCCCCTCCGGAGCACGATCTGCGGCCAGAAATCCAGCCAACTTACTGGTATGATGCACCGCGACCACAGCGTTCAACTCAGGCAGGAAAGACACATCCGGAAACAACCTGTTATATTGGGTATGCCCGCGATCAGCATCCATGCTGTTCAGCGACCATTCCACATAGGGAACCAAACATAGAGAGCGGACCCTCTCATCCGTATTACGAACCGTCACCGTCCAGGCTTCAAGCGACAACCCCTCATCCGGCAAGGTTACGCTGATATTGGCTTTAATTTCATGCTGAGCATGCAGGAACCGCAGATGGTCGCCCTCATCCAGCACCTCAGGCTGTGGCCCGATCTCCGCCGGGAAGTTACCCAACACCGGCCAAACCCGGTGTTTCCCGGAGGCATCCGGAATTTCATCCACTAAGAAAAATGCGCGCCCCGCAGGATCACGACCTTCATATGAACGCCGATGGACATCAAATTGTTGCGTCAGATACTCGGCACGGGGTGCCCCTCCAGGCTGTATGGAAAACGCATAGACGCTATTCTGTAACTCCGGCACGTCAGCAGGAATCTCTCCCCGGGCACGCATGATACGCCAAGCGGAAGCCAACAACACAACAGCCACAAAAATCACACCACCTTCAAGCAAGCCGGCACCAATCGACTGTCCCCAAATACGTTCAACTAACGGTGTCGCAGATAACTGCAGGGCTTTTGACTGATCCCAAACCTGATCCCAAGCCGCCCCGGCGGGAATGTAAAAGGGAAGCAATAAGGGAGCCCATGTGGTAAATCGTTTGATCCCCTCCGGAATAAAGCGGGCAGCAGCGTGGGAACCAAGGAAGCGTGATACACGCTCATCCAGCCGATCCATACCGAGAAAGCTGAGGTTCACAAGCGTGGCCACCCTCAAACCCATATGATCCAGCCAGATCAACACGCGAAACGTATCATAGGCCAAAACCCACATGAATACTTTCAAACTCCAGGCCGTAAAGGCAGATCCATCCAAAAGGCCGGTTTGTGCCACGCAAAAAATTGTGCGAATCGCACCGTCCTGATTATACCAGGTAGGCACGGGCATCTGGCGCAGGAACGTAAAAATAACAGGTGCCATCCATAATCCCCAGCGGAGGACAAAAATGGTCCCATCCGCCAGTTCCGCCACCCCCTCACGCGATGCCAGACGACGTACCGGCGCCCACTCGCGTTGAAACACAGCCAGCAGGAAGGACTTATTGATTGCAAACAGCCAGGCTGCCACGCCCCAGGAAATGACACCAGCCAAGGCCTCATTCCATAACAGCCTTGCCCCGCCCATATAGTCACCCAAACTCAGAAAACCCCAACGACTTAAAAGCGGATACACATCGTAGGGCATGGAGGCCTTTCCATATCCACAGTAAACCGCCAACTTCGTGGCCACCACCGGAGTTTGCGCCGCATCGAAATAGAAGCCCAAGGCCGCCCCTACCAGCCCCCCCAATACCGCCTCCACCCCATAAAGCCGCCACCCTGCCAGGCTCCCACGCCCGACAGCCACACGCCCCACATCACTCAAAATACTCATGCCGGCATAAACCAATACCCCGGCTACAAACCCCGCCCCGGCCCGTTCGGGGAGATCCCAGTCAATAAACTGGTGGCTCCAGGCCCAGACAATGACGAGGCCAACCGTCGCTCCGCGCAATGTCAGGGCTGGCCTGCAATAATTACGGAACAAGCGCCGGACAAACGAGGGGCTCCCGTCAAAACTCTCAATAATCGTTTTGATCAATGGAAACGTAATGGCACCCAAACATGCCCATGCTAAATAAGGAGCAGCAGTATAGGCCTGCATCCAGAGGGAAGAGGCTGCTAACAGTTGTCCCAATTGCAACAACCCCATGAACCACCCGCTGAAAACGAGGCCATTACGAAATCCTTTATGAGCAGAATCCGTCAAGGCGAACGATTGTAGCGTCCTGCGATGCATGGCATCTAACAGCATGCCGGTTAACAGGTAGGCTTCAGCCCATAACAATCCTTGTGACAGCATGGTGGCGACAACAGAAGCGAGCGGCTGCAGGAAACCAGGAAGGTCATAGAGGCCAGCCCCCATATTGGCAATGATGGGAGAGACGGCAACGGCCAGTGCAACGGCCACCAACACTTTGGCTGAGCCTGCCCCCCATAGGTTTCCCCCTCCACCGGCGGTGGTCGCCCTCCGGCCACATGCTGCGGCGGCCCCAAGGTTAAATATCATTAACATCAACATCCGGCCCACAACCACTCTGAGCTCATACCCGCCCCACACGCCGGGCAGCAGTAGTGAACCAGCCTGCAGCATCAGGTCGCGATTGGGAAGAGCCAGCAGGAGCCCAAATAGAAAGGGGATCGAAACCAGACGCAATCCCGTTACAGCATCCAACGGATGCTGCGTTGCCAACAGACGTCGCACATGGGTCACATGGTACAGCGCCCAGAACACAACAGCGCTCAACCGGGTCATTTGCCCCAGATCACCCCATTCTGTAGCGGCCGTCCAAATTGCCGGATCACTCGCTGCCACCATCAAGAGGCCGGGAATGATCACATGTTGAAAAGACTCCGCCGCAGTAGGCCCGCGTCCCGCCCAAAGCCGGGTGAATAAGGCGGCCATCAAGGCCCCGGCTAACGACACCCCTATAATTGTTAACGGAGACCGCCCAGGGCTCGTATTGGCGTTTGCCAACATGGCGAGCATCGCCCCTACGCCCAGGACACAGGCTAATCCGAAAATGAGATCCCGCTGCCAGCCCTGTTTGAGTCCGACTTTGTCGGGGTGTGCACAGGGTGCGCAGTCCCTTGCGCGCCGCATGACGCCCGCCACGGCGGCCGCCAGAAGCGCGGTCGCTAGCAAGCAAAGCCAGCGTCCGAAGGGACTGGCCAACACCAGCCGCCAAGGCGCCCAAACCACGAGTTTGGTTTTAATCCCAAGTCCACCTGAAAGAGCGGTTGCCCCCCCGGGATGCGCGACAACCAACACGGTTTCATTCCAGGAACCGATGCGGGCGGCATCAATGAGCAGCTTCCCCTGCCCTTGCCGCTTCCGCAGTACCAGCGGAATAGTCTGTACCCCTGATGATCCCTTGATTTCCCAACTGACACGCAAAGGAATCGGGGTATCGCGGGCAAGTTCATAGTCATAACGCAATACATGAGCCTTGGATGGAAGCCCATCCGTTTCCGTATATTTGGCCCAAATACCTGCCGCCGCCCCGGGAGGCAGGGAAAATTGAAATTGCCATGCCCGATTGGATTGAGTGAGTGAGGCTGAGGCACCCGCAATCTGAAAAACACCTTGCTGAGACGCATGGCTTAAAGCGCCATCATCCGGGAAAGCAGAGCGCGAAACACATAAGGCGGACAGGAGCCCAATAACTAGAATTTTTCTCATGATCCAAATTCTTTTAAACGAGCCCAAAAAATCGCCGGATCCGCGCGGCAAGCATAGATTGATTCTCCGGCACAGGCATTTTCGTTGATGAGATCGCCAGATGGGCCTGGCGCCCGGCTAACCGCTTTTCAAGCGCAGCCGCAAGTTTGCTGGCCAACTCGGAATTCGCCTTGAGCAAAGCGGCAAAGTCCTGACTCGACACCCGCACCACCTCTACATCTTCATCAGCCACCACCGAGGCCATACGTCGCTCTCCGGTAAGCAATGACATCTCACCGAAAAATTGGCCTTTTGACAGTCGCGCCACTTCAACTGAGACCCCATCAGTACCGCGGATTTTCACCACCACTGTTCCAGACCGGATCACATAAAACGAATCACCGGGGTCCCCCTCACGACAAAGAGTTTCTCCTGCTGCAAAGGGCACAGTATCCACCGAAGCAACCAACCCTTCACATTCGGCATCAGACAAGGATTGAAACAACTCCACCCGCTTCACGAGGTCCCGCACCGCCTTGCGATTGACCTCAAGGATATTTCGCTCACTTACCACCCGATTGCTGAGTCTCACATCCTGAATGGGATAGGGGATTCCAATTCCCTGGCGTTTAAACACATACCAAAGCCGATCCATGACCATGCTTTGAATTGGATCAAGTTGAGAATAATCTGCGATGAAAAACTTAATCGTAAAATTCATCGAAAAATCACCATACCCCGTAAGATTAGCGACAGGGGCGGGGGAACTCAACACCTCCGGGATATCCGCCAATACACTCAGTATGGCGCTCCTTACCGCATTAGGCGGACTCTCATAATCCACACCGATGGGAAGATAGCACCCATGCTGCGTGGTAGGCCTGGAATAATTGATAATCGCGTCCCGTGCGATGGAAGCATTAGGAATAATAATGTAATCCTCGGACTTGGTGCGCAACCTCGTCGCACGCCAGGTTGTATCCACCACGCGCCCCGTATTGCCGCTCACCGTCACCCAATCGCCAATTTGAAATGGACGCTCAGTATTCAGCGCCAGACCGGCAAATAAATTCCCCAATGTGTCCTGCGTCGCATTACCAACAATATAGCCAACGACCAGCGACGACATGGCGAAAATATCGAGATTCACTCCGGGGAAAAAACCGCGAATGATCAGGATCAGTGCCACCAGGGAGAGCACCCAACGCCCGATATCGCGCAATAGGAGCGGTACTTGGGGGCGCTTCCTCCACTGGGCCATCACATCAAAAAGAAAAACATCAGCACCTTTAAGACCGATAGAGGCTCCAAGAAAAATCGCAGCCGCAAGAATCGCATTAAGAACGTAAGGATTCAACTGACTGAGGAGCGGCTTAAAGCACACCAACAGCAGCAACACCATCATCAACAAATTCAAGGGAAAGCTGACATTGCGGAGAAGCCGTTGCTGGATCCAGAATCGCTGGGCCACCGAAAAGACCAGATATGCCGAAATAAATAAACCAAACCGGACCAGAAGACTGACGGAGTCGAACCGCCCCCCCTCCTGCACCAACGTCCACATTGCTAATTCCATCATGACGTCTCCGGCAATAAAAAAAGAGGAGGGCAGTTATCAGAAGCAGGTTATTTGCCCACCTTTTCAACAGCGGCACCTACCTTGGCACCACCAGGGACTTCGAGACCCGGGGCGGCATCTTTGCCACCACCCGCACCGCCTGCTTTGGCAATCAAGGCATCAAGTTTGGGCTGAACCAGATCCAAGGCTGCCTGAAGATCTGCGTCCTTGTTATCCTTATCTTTGCCCTTGCCCTTTGTTTTATTCTTCTTGAACTCCCGCTCCTCTTTCTTCGACTGGAGCTCCTCATATTTTGAGAGCGCCTCTTCGGCTTTTTCTGAGGTTGAATATTTCATCGAGGTCAGGATCGTACGGGGCGTCAATCGATTCCCGAGAAAAGGAGTGCCTTTGTTGAGTTCATCCGCGCGCCACTCTTTCGCCGCCTCTGCCACGGCCGCCGGTAAATATTTCTGTTCAAGTTTGATAACCGCCTCGAGCGCCTTGTATTCTGTCGCCGACATCGTCTTCACTTCGATTTGTTTATCCAGACCCTTAGTCTTTACAAAATAAAATTCCTCAGAAGCAGCCTGAACCGTCAACGAGGTCGCCACAAACGCCACCATTCCCAACATCCATTTATTTACACTCATAAAAACTCCTTACTAAGGTTTGACAAAGTGAATCTAAATATTAGCCCCGCCCCAGCCCTAGCACAAGCGGATTATACTTCTTTAAAAACGTCCACTTGAAGGTTCTTGTTAGCGGAATTGGCGACGGCCCAACCTGCGGCAATGCGGTAGCCGGGGATCCAGATGATTTCCCCGTCACACTCCACCACCGTCACCCGGTGCCGGTCGGCTCTCGGAATTTTCGCATCTACCAGAATATCCTGGATTTTCCTGGATCCCGTCATGCCAAATGGAACCATGCGGTCTCCCGCCTTCCACCCGCGAATCCACAGGGTTCGTTTAGCCCATACCGCCGCATTTAAGCTCGCCTTAGCAGGAAAAATTCCTGGGCCCGCCCCTTTCTCTTTAACCACGCCCGGTTTCTCCGTTATGGAAACGGTGAGGCCCCATTCTGGTATCACCGTCTTGCCAGGTACCTTCAGCTTGAGGCGCGCTGTAAGTGTCTCAACACATTCACGGGACTGGACTTGCAGGCAGCCATAATGTCGCCGCACTTTCCACCCACCCGATAATTCAACGGCTCCACTTCCCGTTGTTTGCCCGACCAACCGGTCAACTCGGGACACTGAATCAAAGCCCAATCCCTCTTCCGGCACGCCCTGCCCATAAAGCCATAATCGGATTACCCGCCTTCGGGCCGCAAGTGGATAAACGCCTAAACGGTCACTCCGCAGGGGGACACTCACCCCTTCCTCAAGACACTCCTTGAGGATTCCCCGCGCCAAGTCATCCAACCACTCATCTTCCGCAACCAACACTTCCCGGGTACGCTGTAGCGTCTGGCGAATTCCGGGATTATATTCCCGCGCCAACAAAGGAAGCAGTTCATGCCTGACGCGATTCCGCATAAAGGCGGAGTCCGCATTGGATTCATCTTCGCGCCAGAGATATTTTTGTGCCCGCAAATAGGCCTCAATTACAGATCGATGAATCTCGAGTAAAGGCCGCACGACCCTGATTCCTGAAACCTCTGTGGAGGGAGCTATTCCTGAAAGACCGCCCCGCCCTGCCCCGCGCAGGAACTTCAACAGCAGTGTCTCAACCTGATCATCAGCGTTATGAGCCGTCGCGATCATATCAGCCCCGACACGGAGAGCCGTTCGCACTAGAAATGTATAACGGGCCTCACGAGCGGCCATCTCCAGGGAAACACCTTCACGTTTAGCCAGAGCGGGAACTTTGGCTCGCCCGACAATGCAGGGAATTTTCAGGCGACGGGCCAGCTTCTGGACAAAGGCAGCATCGTCACGGGACGTTTTACCACGAATCCCATGTTCCAGATGAGCCACCGTCAATCGCCAACGATTGACCTTTGCCAGGGAATGCAGCACATGAAGCAGTGCCACCGAATCCGCCCCCCCTGACACTGCCACAAGAATCCGCCCCCCCTCCGGGAGGTGAGAATGATTGATTTTCAGCCTACTGCCCACTGCCTACTGCCCACTGCCCACTGGCGTAAGCTGGCGAATGCCGCCCATATAGGGAACAATCGCTTCAGGCAGCGTCACGGACCCGTCGGCTTCCTGGCCATTCTCCAGAATGGCAACCATTAAGCGCGGTAAGGCCACGCCAGAACCATTCAAAGTGTGGACAAAATCCAGTTTGCCATCTTCACGCCGGTATCGGATGTTCGCACGCCGTGCCTGGAAAGCTTCGAAATTACTGCAAGAGGACACTTCCAGCCACCCATTCTGGCCCGGAGCCCAGAGTTCAATGTCGTAACATTTCGCGGCGGCAAAACTGATATCACCCTTACAAAGCGACAGCACTCGATAATGTAGGCCCAGCCGCTGTAAGACATCCTCAGCATTCACCACCAACGCCTCCAACTCCGCATAGGATGTGGAGGGCTCAACAAACTTCACCATCTCCACCTTGTCAAACTGATGGACACGTATAATGCCACGGGTTTCCTTACCAGCTGCACCCGCCTCACGGCGGAAACACGGGGTATAAGCCGTCAGATAAACCGGCAGGGGCTTATCAATCACATCGTCCCGATAGTAGTTCGTCACCGGCACTTCAGCTGTGGGAATTAACCAGAGATCGTCGGTGGCGTGGTACATGTCTTCCGCCATTTTGGGCAACTGCCCGGTACCAATCATGGACGCGGTGTTGACAACAAACGGGGGCAACATTTCCGTATAACCATGCTCAGTCGTATGTAGATCAAGCATAAACTGGATGAGGGCACGCTGCAATTTGGCGCCCTGCCCGAGATATAGAGGAAACCCGGAGCCTGTCATACGGGCGCCTCGGGCAAAGTCAAAGATCCCAAGCCGTTCCCCGACATCCACATGACCCTTGGGCTGGAAAGCAAACGAACGCGCCACCCCATGAGTCCGAGCCACCACATTGGCGGCGGCATCAAGCCCGTCTGGCAAGCTGCTGTGCGGAAGGTTGGGTATTCGCAACAGGTTATCCTTAAGGCGGCTGTCAATTTCCCGAACTTCGACATCCTTTTGAACAATCAAGTCGCCCAACTCGCGCATAGATTTTTGTGTTGCAGCGGTGTCCTGGCCCTTACTCTTAAGCATACCAATTTCTTTCGAAACCACATTACGCTGATTTTTCAGGTTTTCGACTTCGGTCACCAGCTTGCGGCGGACGGCGTCATCGACGACCACGGCATCCAGAAACTCCAAACTGACGCCCCGCGATAATAATCCCTGGCGCACTTTATCCTCATGATCACGAATCAATTTGATATCCAGCATAACTCACCCCAATGGTTGGTTCATTAAAAGTGGGATGATGCTAGCGAAGCTAACGGCAGGATGCAATGATGGAAGAAAGGCTTAATTTGATTTGCATATCAGGGCTTCAATTTCATTGGCGAGGTAATTGTAATTTGTCGGGAATGCGAGGAGGTCATGGTTTGGAAGGAAATGTGAATCGTTTGTGGCGGAAAGATATCTTCAGCCCGATCCGCCCACTCAATGGCCGTAATTCCGTCCGATTCAAAATATTCTTCGAGTCCCAGCATCAGGGCATCGAGCGAATCGCGTAACCGATAGAGATCCACATGAACTAGTGAGCGGGTCCCACGGTATTCATGAACAAGTGTAAACGTGGGACTGGTTACTGGGCGATCCACTCCCAGTGCCGCCGCAAGACCTTGCACAAAACAGGTCTTGCCGCTTCCCAGATCGCCATGCAAAGCCAGTATCTGAGGCCCCGGCAATTGCTTCAACAAATGCCTGGCCAACTTATGCGTATCTTTCACGCTATTAGAGACGACGACTAAAGTGCTCATATCCATGAAGCATCAATTCCTTGGAAACTTGCCCATCACGCAATTCTACAAGCCCTGGCTTCGCTGTCATCGCCCCGATCCTGGAGCAAGGCAGACAAAACGCTTTTCGCCATGCAGATTCAAAAGACGCCGCTTTCCGGCGTTGAACTGAGAAGAGTAATTCAAAATCCTCGCCGTCGGCAAGTGCATGTTCAAGTGCCGGGCGTTTATCCTTCATTCGCCGGGCGGCCGCCGACACAGGAATGCAGCCTGCATCCAGCACCGCTCCGGCTCTGCTTGCGGCAGCCAACCGCCGCAAGTCCGTGGTTAACCCATCGCTGATATCCATCATGGCGGTAACCACACCAGACTCGCGCAGCCATTGTCCCTCGACCAGACGAGGTTCGAAGCGCAGATGGCGCCCCAGTAAACTCCCGCCAAGAGCGCCCGTCACATAGAGAAGGTCATCAGTCCGGGCTCCTGAGCGCAACACCGCCTGTCCACGGGACACGCGCCCCACGGCAAAAACATGCACCTCCAGAACGTTCCCGCTACTGGTATCACCCCCGACAATCGCCGCACTATGCCGGCGGGCCAATCGCGCCATACCCCGATAGATCGACTCAATGCGGGCTACCGATTCCGTTGGAGGGGAAACCAGATCCACAAGAATCCACAACGGTTCGCCACCCATTGCTGCGATATCGCTTAAGACCCGCCCCAAGGCTTTATGTCCAATGGCCGCCCCCGCCGTATCCGCCCCAAAATGGATCCCCTCAATTACAGGATCACTTTTCAGCAACAAATCATAAGGATCGCGACGCCCCGTCCGCACCACGGCACAGTCATCTCCAATGCCAGCGATCACATCCGCACGCCCCGGCACCAACCGTTTCAGACGCCGGATCAAGTTGTCTTCACCTATCTGTTGAGCGTTCATGGAATGATTATCCGTTAATTGTTATCGGTTCCTGGCTGCTCACCCCGCCCGCGGAATGCGAAGATGAAAAGTGCTGCCCTGACCGGGAACACTTTCGACAGAGACGCTGCCATGATGGGCGAGGGCGATATGTTTGACAATCGCCAACCCCAGGCCGGTCCCGCCCAGGGCACGACTCCGCGCCTGATCCACCCGGTAGAAGCGCTCAAAAATACGCGTCCAGTGCTGTCGCTCGATCCCCCCACCCTGATCCGTCACCCGAATCTCAACGAAGTCCTGAGCCCGAACACCAGTTACCGTAATACGCGTTTCTTCGGGGCTGTATTTGATGGCATTGTCCAGCAGGTTACCAACCGCCTGCTCCAATAACGGAGCATTGATAAGCGCCTGACAGGCATCCGGGAAATCCATGACCAGCAGAATTTCTTTGGCCTCAGCCCGCTTTGAAAACGACTGAACGGCACGGGCAACAACATCCTGCACAGAGCCCGGCCCCAATACGATCACCCCGCGCTCCGATTCAAACTCCAACCGGGACAGTGCGAGAAGATCCTCCACCATCAGTTCAAGCCGGTTCACATGACGTTCCATCATATCGAGAAAATGCTTCGCTTCCTCGGGCCGATTCACCGCCCCGTCAGACAAGGTTTCAACACACCCCTTCAATGTTGTGATGGGCGTCTTCAATTCGTGTGAAACATTGGCGACGAAATCACGCCGCATGGTTTCCAGCCTTTTCAGCCGGGTGATGTCATTCATGACTACCAGTGCCCCGATATTTTTCCCGTCCGCGTCTTTGAGCGCCGTGCCATGCAATTGAATGAAGCGTTCCTCCTCACCACGCAGCACAATCTCCCGTTCCTTAGGATCCGATGCGGCCAAGGTCTCGGCCAGAAATTCCTGCAACTCAATATTCCGGATCGTTTCAAGAATATGGCGACCACGACCTTCATCCGGCTTCAGTCCCAACAAGCGACAAGCCGCAGGGTTGATATGCAACACACGTTCCGTCATATCTACCGCCAGAACGCCCTCCATCATATTCGCCAACACCGCCCGCTGCTCATTATGCTGAAGCGCCACAGTACGTACCCGTTCATGAAGTTGCAGCGCCATTTGATTCATGGTCTTCGCCAATACGCCCATCTCAGCAGTGTCCGGCACGGGAATCCTGGCATGCAACTCCCCATTGGCAAATTGTTCGGAAGCCTGTCGCATATATTCCAGTGGCCGGGTAATCCGCCGTGAGAGCGCCAGCGCCAACAGGGCAAACAAAGTCGCCACCACTACCCCCCCAAAAGCAATGGTGCCATAGAGGGCCTTGAGCGCGTCATCAATCACCGCGATGGGGAGCGAAACCCGCACCACCCCGGCAATGGTCGCCTCCTGCCAAACCGGAATGGCCAGATACATCAGACGGCGTCGCAAGGTATCACTATAACGAGAAGCCTTACCCGTCCGTCCCGCCAGTGCCTCGCGAATCTCAGGCCTGTTCTGATGATTTTCCATGCCCGCCGGACTTTCAGAAGAGTCGGCAATGACCCGGCCGTCCGGCAGAATCACCGTGACACGGGTCAGCGTCAGCCGTCCCAGATCGTTGATCAGTTGATTCAAAGCTGCCGCATTCTGCTCCAGGGGGGGCGTAAGCTCCAGGGCAATGATCCTGGCTCGCGCCAACAGGTCAGAGGCAACCTGATCCTGATGGAACGTGTACAATGAGCGATCAACGTACCAGGCGGTTGCCGCAAGAGTACCGAGGGTTACGATCAGAAAATAGGTGTAAATTCTCCAGAACAATCGCTTTGGTCGCATACTCACTCCTTAAACCGGTACCCTACCCCGCGTACGGTTTCAATATATTCGCCCCGTTTTCCAAGTTTCCGCCGCAGCGAAACCATCTGCACATCCACCGCACGGTCGGTAACCGCATAATCCTCACCCTTCACGCCGTCGACAATCTGCTCGCGGGTAAATACCCAACCCGGACGCTGCGCTAAAAAATGCAGCAAACTGAATTCCGAGGCGGTGAGTTCAATTGAGGTTCTTCCACACAACACTTCATGCCGTCCTGGATTGATCACGATGTCATGCACCTTGAGTGTCACATCGGGTTTGGCCTGGATTTGTTCGTGACGTCGGAGCACGGTATGAATCCGCGCCAGCAACACCTTCATACTGAAGGGCTTAGCAACATAATCATCCGCCCCCATTTCCAGCCCAACGACCACATCCGCTTCTTCACCCTTGGCGGTGACCATGATAACGGGAATTCCCACCGTTTCGGGTCCGGCCTTGAGTAACCGGCAGATTTCCAGCCCCCCCACACCCGGCAACATCAAATCCAACAATATCAGATGCGGCTTTTCCCGGGAAATCGCCTGCAGTGCCTGCTCCCCGTTGGCAAGGCCGGTGACCTCAAACCCCTCCCGTGTCAAATTATAGACCAGGAGATCCAGAATATCGCGTTCATCCTCGACAACCAAAATGTGTGTTTTAGTCATTTGCATCATTTACCTTTGAGCATAGTAGGCAAACTCCGCGGTAAAGGGAAAAAGTTTCTTGTTAGAAGTTCATGAGGAAATTTTCGTGATTTTTTCACCTTCTTATGGCATAAGTTCTCCCCATGATAACTGCCATCAGACGACTACTCGGGTATGACGATAAGTTCTTCAACCTTCTGGAAGCCAGTGCCGACGAAGCCAAGGCCAGCGTCCAGCTTCTACTCACCATGATCAAATCGCCGGAGAGCACCACATCCATGGGTGATTTCATCCAATCCCGCCGCAAGGATAAGCGGATTACGGAACAAATCACCGAGGAATTATGTAAAACCTTTGTGACGCCGCTGGAACGTGAGGATATCGAGTCCCTCTCCCTCGCGCTATATAAGATCCCGAAAACTGCAGAAAAATTCAGCGAAAAATATATGCTCTGCAAGAGCATGCTGAAAGATGTAAGTTTTCTCGAACAAGCGGCTATCCTTGAAAAAACCACCGATACCGTCGCCCAGATGGTTAAAAAGCTCCGTGCAAAAGCCCATCTTGAGGAGGTCAAAGAATTCAACAACCGCCTCCACTATCTCGAGGGTGAGGCCGATAAACTCATGCTCGATCTGGTCAAGGACTTGTATAGTGGCAAACATGACCCTTTAAAGGTCATCATCATTCTCGACCTGCACGAGACGCTTGAGAAAATTATAGACCGCTGTCGCGATGTCGGGAATATCATCTTTCAGGTCGTTCTGAAGTATTCCTAGCCGAACCCCGCACCCAAGAATACAAGCATGCTCACCCTCATTCTGATAGTGCTGCTGATCGCATTGGCCTTTGAGTATATCAACGGCTTTCACGATACCGCCAATTCCATTGCCACCACGGTTTCAACCAAGGTGCTTAGCCCGCGTCAGGCCGTGTTCATGGCCACCTGCTTCAATCTACTGGGTGCCATGGCTGGAATTTCAGTAGCCAAAACAATCGGACAGGGTTTGGTGGATACGGCTTATGTGGGGATCGATACCATATTGGCATCCCTTTTGGGGGCGATCATCTGGAACCTGCTGACCTGGTGGCTGGGGCTCCCCTCCAGTTCAAGCCACGCCCTGATTGGCGGACTCTGCGGAGCCACGCTGGCATCGTCCCATGGAAACTGGCACGTTATTAAATGGGCCGTACACAATCCTGCCACAGGCCACTCGGAAGGACTCTGGCCCAAGGTGATCATGCCTATGTTCGCGTCACCTGCAGTTGGCTTTGTTTTCGGTGCGCTGCTGATGGGGCTCCTGGTCGTCATCCTTCACAAAATGCGCCCGCTTCTAATCAATAAAATCTTTTCAAAACTCCAATTGGCCAGCGCCGCCTGGATCAGTTTCAGTCACGGCACCAATGATGCCCAGAAAACCATGGGCATCATTGCCTTGATTCTTTTTACGGCGACCACAAAAAGTGACGCCTTCGGAGCGCTCCCCCCCTGGCTGGAATTCCTGAGAACTCCGGAATTCACCGTGGCCACCTGGATCAAGGTCACCTGCGCCATAACCATGGCTGCCGGCACTGCGGCAGGAGGCTGGCGCATTATCCGCACCATGGGACATAAAATTGTACGGATGCAACCCATTCATGGCTTTGCCGCTCAAACCACAGCTGCCGCCATCATTTCGGTGGCCACCCATTGGGGTATCCCTCTCTCCACCACCCACGTCATCTCCACCTCGATCATGGGGGTTGGTGCCACCAAGCGGCTCAGCGCTGTAAAGTGGGGTATTGTGGGCCGCATTGTCTGGGCTTGGGTACTGACCATTCCTGTAACCGCCATCCTTGGTTACTGGCTCGAAAAGGCACTCCTACCCATCTGGATGAAATAACTCATTAACCGGGCCGATGTCGAATGGATGCTGGCCCAGCTCTTTGCCCCACTGGACCACTCAGGTTGATGTGCCTTATGGTCTCACTTTCTCAAGGATTGATATTCGAGTACACTCTCCAAATCTTTATCTCCACGCCCGGAAAGGCATACCACGATAGTACCCTCTTTCCCAATCTCCTGAGCACGTTTTCGTGCCTCGGCAATGGCATGACTGGATTCAAGTGCAGGGATGATTCCTTCCAACAACGTCACATCATAAAATGCAGCTACCGCCTCACGATCAGTAATCCCCGAGTAGACCACACGTTTTAAATCCGCCCATAGAGCGTGCTCGGGCCCCACCCCAGGATAGTCCAGCCCGGCACTGATCGAGTGGGCATTGACAATCTGACCGTCTTTATCCTGAAGCACATAGGATTTGCTGCCATGAAGAATCCCCGCCCGCCCGGCTTCGATACTGGCCGCATGTTGGCCTGACGCCAGCCCATGTCCCGCGGCCTCCACCCCAACCAACCGGACGGCGGTGTCATTGATGAAGGGATAGAACATACCAGCCGCATTACTGCCGCCTCCCACACAGGCGATCACCATGTCGGGCAAACGCTGTACCTGTTCCAGAAACTGTTCCCGCGCCTCAATTCCGATAACGCTTTGAAAATCCCGGACCATCATGGGATAGGGGTGCGGCCCGGCCACTGTGCCGATAACATAAAACGTGGTATCCACTTCCGCCACCCACGCACGCAACGCCTCGCTCATGGCATCCTTCAGCGTCCTGGTACCACTAGTCACAGGCACCACGCGCGCCCCCAGGAGTTTCATCCGGGTCACATTGGGAGCCTGCCTCCGAATGTCCTCCTCCCCCATATAAACGTCACATTCCATACCAAAGCGTGCCGCCACCGTAGCGGTAGCCACACCATGCTGACCAGCACCGGTCTCCGCCATCAATTTCTTTTTTCCCATCCGTCGCGCTAATATCGCCTGCCCCAGTGTATTATTTACCTTATGAGCCCCGGTATGATTAAGATCCTCGCGTTTAAGGAATATCCGGGCTCCACCAAAAGCTTCTGTCAATCGCGGCGCAAAATAGAGGGGCGAAGGCCTCCCGACATAGTGCTTGAGCAAGTCGCGAAATTCCGCATCAAACGCGGGGTCAGCCTGAGCGGCCCGATATGCCGTTTCGACTTCAATCAATGCCGGCATCAAAGTTTCCGCCACATAGCGCCCGCCATAAACCCCAAAATGCCCCATCTCATCCGGACCTGATTTCAAATCTTTCATCTTGTCACATCCTGTCTTCATTGACCTCTGCAGCGGCCCTGGCATGAGCGATAAAAGCAGTTACTTTACGAAAATCTTTCTTTCCAGGCAAAGATTCCACCCCACTTGATACATCAACTCCGATGGGGCGAACCTGCCTGATAGCCTCTGCCACCGTTTCAGGCCTGAGGCCACCGGCCAGCATCGCCCGACACCGCGAGGCGAAGTTTCGGCCCTCTTTCCAATCAATTTTTTCTCCGGTTCCGCCATAGGCAGGAGAAGCGGCATCCAAGACAAATCGATCCACCTTCCAATGCTCCGGACTTGGACTCCACCGCCCTTCCTCCAACCTTACGGCACGCCATAACGGAACGCTTAAATCCTTAAAATCCGCAGAATCCTCATCCCCATTAAGTTGCACGGCGGCCAACCGGCAGGCGGAAACAATCTGTTTTACCAAAATAGGCTCCTCGTTTACAAATACGCCTACAGGACAGGCATGCTCCGGCAGATGGTCCACAATATGTGCCAGAGTCTCGGGCGTAACATACCGGGACGACTTCGGATACATAACAAAGCCCAGATAATCGGCCCCTTCCTCCAACGCCCACCGCGCATCATCAATATTGGTCAAACCGCATATTTTCACAGTAAACATAGCCGCTCTTCTCCCCAAAAAGCGCCCCCTACCCCAGGGGCTCAACCCGGTGTCCGTAAAGCTTTCAGAGCCTTTCCGGGAAAGGTCTCACGAAGTAGCGATTCGCCAATCAAAAAACCTTTATAGCCAGCATCCTGCAAGCCCCGAATATCGTCTTTCGTTTTGATCCCGCTTTCAGCAATACAAATACGCTCCTTCGGCATCATCTTTGCAAACTCATAAGCTACCGCCAAATCCGTCTTCAGGGTCTTCAGATTCCGGCTATTTACCCCGATAATGGCCTCATCACAAGTTAACGCGACCTTCAATTCTTCCGCCGTGTGGACTTCCACAATGGCTTCCAATCCAAGTTCCCGACTCTCCTTGTATAGGATCTTTAATTGCGGCGAACTCAACGCCGCGACGATCAATAAAATCACATCGGCACCCCAGGCTGCAGCCTCTATCAACTGATAAATATCCACCATGAAATCCTTGCGCAACACGGGAACCGTAACACATCGCCGGACGGCCTTGAGATCCGCCTGAGAACCCATGAAATAGTTTGGTTCAGTTAACACCGAGACCGCTACAGCGCCTCCGGACACATAGGCTTGCGCCAGTGCTGCAGGATCAAATGAGGGACGCAACAGCCCGGACGAAGGACTTGCCTTTTTTACCTCGGCAATAATCCGGGGTGCGGGACTATGGAGCAAGACCTTTGACAGGCTGCGATAGTCAACTCTTTGCTCAATGAGACAATAAAGTTCATTCACAGCAACCGAACGCTTCGCAGCCGCGATATCCTTACGTCGATCACGCACAATACGCACCAAAACATCTTCTTTAGGTTTTCCGAGATTATCCATGAGACCTCAAAATATAGAAAATTCACACGACACGAAATTCCCCGTGGACATACGGAGAAACTGAGCACCCTTTTTACTCTCTCGGTTCGGATAAGAAAAGCGAAGAGTTTCGCGATTGAACCCTATTACGTAAAAACTTGCCGTAGTTCGATCAGTCGGGCATTATATCTGCCCGCCATTGAGAATTGATACTTATTTTGAGATTGGAATGAATCCGTGATTGCGACAACAAAACTTACCAAAAGATTTGGACCGGACATTTTATTTGAAGACGTCAGCGTCCAATTTAACCCGGGAAACTGCTATGGTCTGATCGGGGCCAATGGATCCGGGAAATCCACATTTATTAAAATTCTGGCGGGTCTCATGCCCGCAAGTCAGGGCGAAGTCTCTATCGGCCGTGACTGCACACTTGGCTATTTGCGGCAGGATCATGCCGAATTTGATGATGTGGCGATTTTGGACACCGTCTTCATGGGCAATAAGAAGCTCTGGGATCTCCATTTGGAACGGGAAGCCCTTTACTCAAAATCAGATCTTTCAGATGCCGAACATGAACGCAGTGGTTTGGTCGAAGACGAATTCGGGCAGGCAGGCGGTTACACCATGGAGGCGGATGCGGCCAAACTGCTACATGGTCTTGGTTTCGGTGAGGACGTTTTCACCAAGGAAATGCGAACCTTACAGGGCGGATTTAAACTCCGGGTCCTGCTGGCTCAAGTCTTGTTCGCCCATCCTGATGTCCTGCTGCTGGATGAACCCACCAACCATCTGGATATGGACTCCATCGAATGGCTGGTGGATCTCTTGAAACGCTATGAGGGCACTGTCGTGGTTATCTCTCATGACCGGTTTTTCCTGAATCAGGTTTGCACACATATCGCCGACCTGGATTATCATGAGATCCGCATGTTCACGGGCAATTATGATGATTTCACCATCGCAAGTCTGGAATCCCGTGAACTGCGAGAAAAGGCTAATAAGAAGATGGAGAAGCAGATTCACGATCTGAAAACCTTCATCAGTCGGTTTAGCGCCAATGCATCCAAGGCCAAACAAGCCACATCACGGCAGAAGTTATTGGGCAAAATCGAACTTGAAGAAGTTAAGCCCAGTTCCCGAGTATCCCCCTTTATCCGATTCACCCCCAAACGCCGACTGGGAGACAAAGTCATTCAGGTCCATCACATCTCAAAAGGTTACGACCTTCCTCTTTTCAAAGACTTTAGCTGCGAAATAGGGCCGAAGGAAAAAATCGCCATTATCGGTAAAAATGGCGTCGGCAAAACAACGCTTCTGAAAATTCTGTGCGGACACCTTCCACCGGATTCAGGAACTGTTGTCCTGGGTGATACCATTGAGTTCAGTGTCTTCCCCCAAGACCCTGGGGAAGTTCTTGATCCGAGTTCTCAAGCATTGACCTGGCTGCGTCGCTTTGCGGACGATAAGGATGCCACCGAGACCGAACTTCGCTCCTTTATGGGGCGTATGCTTTTCAGCAAGGACGATGTGTTTAAGCCCATCCAAGTTCTGAGTGGTGGTGAAAAAGCCCGGCTCATTCTTTCCAAGATGATGCTGGAGGGCGGAAATGTGACCATTCTGGATGAACCCACCAATCATCTGGACTTGGAATCCATTGAAGCACTGAACTTCGCCTTGGCCAAGCTCGAAAATACAGTTATTTTTGTCTCTCATGATCATCGGCTGATCAAGTCGCTTGCCACACGAATTTTCGAAATTAAAGACGGCAAGATCTGGGACCGTTCCTGCGACTAAGATGGGGTCTGGGATTCAGGCAGATCGGCTTGACACACACGAACAATGGGGTTAGATTTCGTGCAATAGAACGTTTCAGCAGGGAGGGGGGGGAGACACATAAAGCTTGCATCTCAAACAATGCGGATTGATATTCCGCCGGATATAAGGCTTGCGCAGCGACTGACCAATAATAAAGGGAGAGTCATGCCGCAGCCCGAACCCTCCCCGCAAATCCCCATACGTGGCAAGGCAAAATCGACCCTTGGTGACCCTGATTTCCAGGAACTTTTTCAAAGTGTTTATGACGGAGCAATTATCGCAACTATGGCTGGAAAAATGGTCGACGCCAATGTCCGAGCGATCAATTTCCTCAAGTACTCTCGCGAGGAGTTACTCTCCCTAAATCTGACAAATATCATCTCAGGCGCCAACGCCTCTACCCTGACGACACTTGAAGCTGGCGTCAAAAAGGATCGCTTCATTCTCATCCAAGCTTACTGCACACGCAAAGATAAGGTGCTTTTCCCAGTCGAAATTGCCGTAAACCCTTTAACCGTCGGGGGCACCGAGTATCTCTGTTGTTTTATCCGCGATATCACCTGGCGGCAACAGGCAGAAGAGATGTTGAAAACCATTCATACGGCTATTCAAAATGCCGCCACGGGAATTGTCATTGCCGATTTGAATGGGCAAATTGATTACGCTAATCAGGCCGCAGGGCAACTTTGCGGAAAAACTGAGTCGCTTTCCGGACATCATGTTCAAGATTTGTTCCCGGAAAGCGAAACCTACCCGGTAATTCTTACAGCCATTAAAGCAGGAACAAACTGGTCTGCAGAAGTTCTTATGCCCCGGAAAAATGGATTTCCGCTTTATGTGCAGGTATCTGCGGCCCCTAACCGTAACGCCGACGAAGAGTTAACCAGCATGATTCTCTCATTCCTCGATATCAGTGATCGTATTCGGGCACAAGAAGCCAATCAACAAGCGGAACGTCAAAACGTCATGATGGAAAGTCTCGGAGCCGCCTGCCATCACTTGGGTCAACCTGCCACAGTCCTAATGGCCAGCCTGGAGTTAATGGCTAGGGTCAAGGATAACGATAAAGCCCTTGGGGAAGAACTCCTTACCTCCAGTATTGAAGCCGCAGAATCACTACGCAAGATGCTGCATAAGCTCAACGATATTACTGAGTACAAGACCACCTCGTACATCGATGGTAAAGACTCGCCCGGCCAAACTGAATCCCGCATTTTAGATGTGATCGCGAGATGATGTTACGATAAAAAAACACAGCCCACTGATGGGGCTGTGTTTTCAAACCTTGCTATACAAAGCAGGTTAGTCCGCCAAAACATGTCCAGCCTGATTGCAGGCCGCATTGGTGCCGACAACGTTAAAGGTAATCGTGCCGCCACCAGGACAGTTCGTCGCAGAAACAGGATTCTTGACATAGGCCAAAACCGCCGCCTTATTAGCGTCAGCATCAGCATTCGCCGGCTGCTTCGTTGCCAAAGCCCACTGTTCCTTACCGGCTTCAATCATGCGCAAGTTATTGATACAAGCATTGGCCTGAGAAGTAGTTCTGGCCTTCATGAATGAAGGAATTGCAATCGCGGCCAACAAACCGATGATCGCGACCACAATCATAATCTCCACCAGTGTAAAACCTTGTTTCATCTTCTTCATTTTACCATCTCCTTCTTTTGTTTGTTTCTAAAAAACTTGTTCCTCACGACTGTTAATAATAAGCAGTAGTCATGCCAAGTTTATATTTCGCGATTATAATCGCTAATTATTTGTATTATCACTTTTTTTGCCTCACATTTCAAGATGAATCTCTCTTATTTTCTCAATATTGTTAAAGGTTCATGTGCAAAACTGCATGGAAAGCAAATTAATTCTCGATTTTGAGATAAGAATTATAGATTTTTGTCTGGATTCCATGGCCAAAATTCGTAATAGAGGCATCTAGAGGCCGATCTCAACCGTCTCATCATTCCGGGGCAGCCTTATTCTTCAGGTAATTTCCTATAAAGCGTCGCCAAACTGATCTTTAACGATTTGGCCGCTTTTTCCTTATCCCCTTTTGATGCCGCCAAAACCTGCTCAAGATATTCTTTTTCGCGCTCACGCAGGAAGGTTTTCAGTGATTTATTTTTGAAGGTATCTGCAGCTCCCTCCGGGGCCCCTCCCATACGCTCGACGGGTTTGACTTGGTTCAAAATCCGAGGCGGCAAAACTTCCAGTGTGATTTTGTTATCCTGCGCAAAAGTGATTGCATGCTTCATGGCATTCTCAAGTTCCCGCACATTTCCCGGCCATGAATAACGCTCCAGTATATCGCGAACTTCAGGCATCAATTTAGGAATTTCGCGCCCTTCTCCAGTTTCATTACGCAAGACATGGTAGACAAGAGGGAGAACATCTTCCTGACGTTCACGCAAAGGCTTAATATCAATAGGGATAACACTCAGACGATAATAGAGATCCTCACGAAATGTTCCCTTTTTAATCATGGCCTCAAGACTGGTATTTGTCGCCGCAATCACACGGACATCAACCTGAATATCATCATTTCCGCCCACCCGCCGGATTTCCTTTTCCTGAAGAACCCGCAAAAGCTTACCTTGGATACTGAGGGGCATGGAAGGGATCTCGTCCAAAAAAAGTGTACCCCCATTAGCTGTCTCGAAAAGTCCATCCTTATTGGATGAAGCCCCCGTAAAAGCCCCTTTCATATGCCCGAACATTTCAGATTCAAGGAGTGCTTCTGGAAGAGCCGCACAATTGACCGCCACAAAACGCTTATCTTTTCGACGACTATTCAGGTGTATCGCCTTGGCTACCAACTCCTTCCCTGTTCCACTCTCCCCGGTGATCAAAACCGTAGTATCCGCAGGAGCAACACGCTTGATCATTTCACACACGTTCCGCATGGCCGCACTTTCGGCTACAATATTTTCGAATTTATAGCGCCCGACCAATTCTTCCTTGAGTTCAATGTTCTCTGAAAGTGCCCGGCTATATTCCAAAGCACGCTGAATGGTTATCAATAACTCATCCATCTTGAAAGGTTTGGTGACATAATCAAAGGTCCCTAATTTCATAGCCTCAATAGCCGTTTCGACAGACCCGTAGGCGGTCAAAATAATGACGGGCATTGAAGGTCGAACTTGCCGGGCCTTTTTGAGAAGCTCAAGGCCATCAATAGGAGTCATACGAATATCCGTGATCATGAGATCAAAGATTTCCGTATTTAATAACTCAGGAACTTTGCTGCTATCTTGGACGGGAGTGAGGGTATACCCTTCTCCCTTAAGGATAGTATTCAATAGACTCAGCATCCTGGGTTCATCATCAATAAGCAAAATTCGCGGCATGGCTTACTCCCCCTTGAAAAAGGTCACAACGATACATTGAACGTGATACTAGAATCTATATTCCTAAGAAACAACATGTTTTCTCATTTTTAAGATTAGTCAGTGCTTAATGAATTAAGCACCATACTCCGGCCATCTGCGGATAGCGGCGGAAAATCAAATTGCGTCTCAAATAAATCCACAATACGATTACAGACGTCCGATTCATCTTCACCAGTAACCTGAATCCGAATTGTACTCCCCTCCTGAAGTCCCAATGATACAAGTGACAGTAAGGAGCGTAAATCCGCCTCACCGGATTCTGCCAGAACGCGAATTAGACAGGGATGTCGGCTGGCCTCAGTCACAATTTTTGCTGAAGGCCGGCAATGAATCCCCTGCCCATTTCGAATTGTGGCCGTTCGCTCAATCATACTTCAACAGGGATCCTTTCAGTATTCAGGATTTCGCGCAATTTACCAGCCAAGGCTGCCTGTTTATAGGGTTTCACAAGAATATGGTCAAAAACGGGATCGACCCCATATTTTATTGCAGATTCCTGATCAAAACCAGTGACATAAAGGACCTTAACATCCGGCCTGAAACTCTTGATTTGCTTCAGGAGAACAGACCCGCTCATTCCCGGAAGGACAATATCGGATATGATCAGATGAATCGATTTGGAAACATCCGAACAGATTTTCAGTGCTTCTTCAGGGCTCGCAACAGCCAGCACCTGATATCCTAATTCCGTCAGAATCCGTTGCGTACAACCCCGCACAGGGGCGTCATCCTCCACAACCAGAATAGTTTCTGACCCCACCTTAACTTGTGCTGTGGAATCGCCCCCACCCGTTACCGTCACCCCTTCAGCGGAGGGTAAATAAATACGGAATTCAGTCCCCGCATTGACTTGGCTATCCACCTCAATATACCCGTGACACTGGCGCACAATGCCATAGACCATGGACAGCCCAAGCCCGGTTCCCCTCCCCCGCTCCTTGGTTGTAAAAAATGGTTCAAAAATATGTTCCTGAACCGCCGGGGCCATACCGCATCCGGAATCTTTTATTTCGAGCACCCCATAGCGACCGGGCTCAACCGACACATGGGCATCACAATACCCTTTATCCAATGTAACGCAGTGGGTTTTTATCCGTAAGGTGCCCCCTTTGGGCATGGCATCCCTGGCGTTTACGGCCAGATTGAGAATGACCTGTTCAATACCTCCAGAATCCGCCTCAATGAATTCAGGTTCCGGACTCATCTGAATATCAAGCGCAATATCCTCGCCCAAGGTGCGTTTTAACAACAACACCATTCCCGCCACCGATTCATTCAGATTCATGCATTGGATCTGCAGGCTTTGTCGTCGCCCGATCGCTAACAGTTGCGCCGTCAACTTTGCCGCTCGCTCGGCACTGTTGAGAACCTCCTGAACGTCCAACTTCGCAGAATGACCTTCAGGTAAGGCCTCCACCGCCAATGATCCAAACCCGAGAATGGAGGTCAGTAAATTATTAAAGTCATGCGCCACCCCGCCTGCCAACAATCCCAACGCTTCCATCTTCTGGGATTGGCGAAGTTGCATTTCCCTTTCCAACAATAATTCCTCAGCATTTTTCCGTTCAGTAATATCCCGAAGCAGCAAAACACTGCCGCCATGTCGCTTCAAGACTCCGGAAATGATCTCCAAAGGGAAGGTTCGCCCGTCTTTCCGTTTCCCCGTCGCCCACCCTATATGAAAACCTTCCCGTTCCAGCGCATCATAAATTTCGTGTTTGTTACTTGTCGAGTTACGCCGGTCAGAATAAATCAGATCCGTCTTGCGTCCCAACACCTCTCGGGGATGATGCCCGAACATACGCAATACAGACACACTCGTCGTTAAAATGTTCCGATTGGGATCCACCACCAGAAGCACATCAGGACTGATGGATGCAATAATATCCTCCAACTCCTCATTTTTCAGGGCGGCTCGACGCCATCGAATATATGAAGAAATTAATAGAATAATCACCCATAACACGAGAAAGTTGATCACAAATTGAACCAATATCGAGTCTGCATGAGGACGGAAAAACCTTGCTAATTTTTCATTGAAATTGATGATCACCCCAATGATGGCTACAGCGAAGGCCACCAGCAGTGACGTAGCCAGCACAAACCACTCCCGGAATTCCAGGTTTGCATACCAGATTGTTTCGTTATGGCGCTTTTGTATTCTCATTAGGATGACGAAATCATAATTCCAATAGAAAATATCGTGATTTTGCTGCAAATGCCAGTATATTCTCTCTTATCGACATGGATTGCATTGTGCGGCTAATTGACGTATCCTGCACGACGAAAGAACGAAAACATATTCATGAAAACCATATCTGATCCCATTCCTCAAAATACTCACCCTGTTGTGGCGTTAGTTGGGCGCCCCAACGTCGGAAAATCGGCCCTATTTAATCGTATTCTTGGCCGCCGTCTGGCCATTGTACATGAGGAATGCGGTGTCACCCGTGATCGCATCATTGCCCGTTCGGAATGGAATGGCAAAAATTTCGATCTGGTGGATACGGGTGGACTCACAAAATTCAACCGGGCAACCAACACCAACATTATTGAGGCTGAAACACGACAGCAAGCCGAAGCCGCCATTGAAGATGCCACGCTCGTCATCCTGGTCGTCAATGTGGAAGATGGCATCCTCCCCATCGATAAGGAGGTTGAACGCCTGATCCACCAGAAAGGCACACCCGCAGTGGTGGCGGTCAATAAGTGTGATAATCCTGAACGCGGCGAATTGGATGCCGCCCCGTTTGAGCGCCTCGGCTTCCCGATTTTCAGCGTTTCCGCACTCCATAATCTCGGACTACAGGAATTGCTTGACCATGTTGCAAGCCAACTTCCGACCGCCCCGCCAGAACCTGTTCATGAACCGTTGAAAATCGCCATCGTCGGTCGGCCCAACGTCGGCAAGTCCTCCTTCATTAACCGTATCATTCGCAAGCAGCGGGTCATTGTTTCCGATGTTCCCGGCACAACACGCGACAGCATTGATATTCCGCTGGTTATCGGTAGCGGCCCAACCGCCCGGCATTACCTGCTCACGGATACGGCCGGCATGCGCAAAATGGGCAAGGTCGATGGCGCCGTGGAACGCTACAGCGTATTCCGCGCCCAAGCTAGCATCGAGCGGGCTGATGTTGTCGCCCTGATACTTGATGCCACGCAAGGCCCCACGGCACACGACAAGACCATCGCGAGCCTGATTAAGGACAACGATAAGGGATGCGTAGTGATCGTTAATAAATGGGATCTTATGTCTGATAAGACCACCCAAAAAGAATACCTGACCGCCCTCTCACATACAGTCCCCTTTTTACACTGGGTCCCGATCCTTTTTGTCTCGGCTAAAGAGGGATACAATATGCGCCAATGCCTTGAGGCCATCGACCAGGTAGCAGAGCAAATCCAAACCAAAATCCCGACCGGACTGTTAAACCGCGCCATCATGAAAGCCTACGAGCGGGTGCAGCCCCCCGTCATGAATAACAAACGTTTCAAAATCTATTACGCCACCCAACTTGGCGTTAAACCTTTACGAATTGGCTTGTTTGTCAATGACCCCAAACGACTCCCCGATACTTATCGCGAATATCTGGTGAATGCTATGCGTAAAGCCTTCGGCCTTCTCGGCGCTCCCGTCATTTTCATAGCAAAAGAGCGTTCCAGAGCCCAATTTGTGGCAAAACCTAAATAATCTAGCTGTTGTGTGCGAGATATTTTATATCCACAATGGGTGGTATGCAAAAAACCCTTATAAACAGCTTTTTTTCGAATAATGATTCAGGTATTAATTCACAAATCACTTATAACTAACACGTTATAACGATCGTATCTGATCAGGATTTTCTTCAGAAAAGTCGAAAATTTTATTATTTTCTCATTGCACACCACAAGGGGTAGTGGTATCCATTACCTAGTTAGCTGTGGTGGCGCAATATTTTGTGCTGATGACTCAAAAGACATCGAACCTTTTTTTCACAAATATAAGTTCTAGGAGCAGTGTGTCATGATTGAAAATAAAACAGAATTAGCCGAACAGAAGTCTTCAAAAGCCGCCCGTTCCGCGAAAGCGAAAAATAAGCGAAAAGGAATGTCTGTCAGTCGTTCTTTTGCACCGCAGGGGACAAATCCCTATGAAGGAATGGAATGGAGCCTTCGCAAGGCGTCGATTACCGACGACAAGGGTAAGGTTATTTTCATCCAGGATAATATCGAGGTTCCCAAAGCATGGTCGATGCTCGCAACCAATATTGTTGCCTCTAAGTATTTCTACGGCGGAGCCAAAACCAAGATCCGGGAAAACTCTGTTCGTCAACTTGTGGATCGTGTTGCCCGAACCATCGCCGACTGGGGTAAAGCAGAGGGTTACTTTACCACGCCCGAAGATGCTGAAAATTTCTATTGCGATTTGGCATGGTTGTGCGTGAACCAATTTGGATCGTTCAATAGCCCCGTGTGGTTCAACGTTGGTCTTTACCAGGCCTATGGAGCCACTTCAGACAGCCGCTCAAGCTACTATTACAATTCAGAAGTCGATAAAATCGTTTCGTCCCGCGACAGCTATAAGCACCCTCAGGCGTCTGCCTGTTTCATCCAGTCCGTTAAAGACACGATGGAAGACATTATGCGCCTCGCCAGCACGGAGGCCATGCTATTCAAATACGGCTCAGGAACCGGCACCGACCTGAGCACTCTGCGAAGCAGCCGCGAAAAACTCTCGGGCGGAGGTACCCCTTCCGGACCCCTGAGCTTCATGCGTGTCTTCGACCAGGTGGCCGCTGTCATCAAGTCGGGCGGCAAAACCCGCCGCGCAGCCAAAATGCAAAGCCTGAAAATCTCGCATCCTGATATCATGGATTTCATCACCTGCAAAACCACCGAGGAGAAAAAGGCCTGGGCGCTGATCGATCAGGGTTATGATGGCTCGTTCGGCGGTGAGGCTTATGAATCTGTCATGTTCCAGAACGCCAACCTGTCCGTTCGCGTCACCGATGAATTCATGAAGGCCGTTGAAACGGATAGCGAATGGCAAACCCGTTCCGTCACCACCGGCGAAGTCGCGGAATCTCTTTCGGCCAACAAACTGATGCACCTGATGGCCGAGGGGACCCATCTCTGCGGTGATCCCGGGATGCAATATGACACCACCATCAACAAGTGGCACACCTGTATCAACAGTGGAAGAATCAACGCCAGTAACCCTTGCTCCGAATACATGTTCATTGACAACAGTGCCTGCAACCTCGCGTCCCTGAATGTCATGAAATTCATGAACAATGATGGAACCCTCGATGTCGCGCGCTTTAGTGCCGCCGTCAGAATCTTTATCATTGCCCAGGAAATTCTGGTCGGCTGCGCAAGCTATCCGACTGAAGAGATTGCCACAAATTCCCACCTCTTTCGCCCTCTTGGCCTCGGCTATGCCAATCTCGGTGCCGTGCTCATGAGTCTCGGTCTCCCCTATGACAGTGATGAAGGTCGTGCCTTTGCCGCCGTCGTTACCTCCATCATGACGGGGCACGCCTATGCCACTTCCTCGGAACTTGCCGTGGTCAAGGGTACCTTCTCCGAATATGCCAAGAACCGCGACCCCATGATGAACGTCATCCGTATGCATGCCAATGCGTTGGTGGATATGGATAGTTCATTGTGCCCCCCAGAGCTCTATCAGGCGGCTGGCACCATCTGGGCCAAGGTTCAAAGTAACGGCGTAAAAACAGGATTCCGCAACGCTCAGGTGACGCTTCTGGCTCCCACCGGGACGATCGGATTTATGATGGATTGCGACACCACCGGCATTGAACCTGACCTCGCGCTCATTAAATATAAGCAACTGGCAGGCGGCGGTCTTATGAAGTTGATCAACATGACGGTCGAATCCGGTTTGCGCAAACTCGGCTATAACGGAAGTATCGCAAATATCCTGAAATACATCGATGCAGAAGAAACCATAGAAGGCGCACCCGATCTGAAGGATGAGCATCTGGCGGTATTTGACTGCGCCTTCAAGGCCAAGAAAGGGATCCGCTGCATCTCTTACATGGCTCATCTCAAGATGATGGCTGCCGTTCAGCCCTTCCTCTCCGGCGCCATCAGTAAAACCATCAATATGCCCAAGGAGGCCAAAGTAGAGGACATCATCCAAGCCTATATGGATGGCTGGAAAATGGGCCTGAAGGCTATTGCGATTTATCGCGATGGATCCAAACGCACACAGCCTCTCAATACCAGTCGTTCTGATTTTGACGGAAGCGACAAGGGAGGCGAGGTCAAACCCGACAGCGAGGTTAAGCCGACCCTGCGGGCCCGCATGCCCGCTACACGCAGTTCCATCACCCATAAGTTCGCCATCGCGGGACACGAGGGCTACATGACGGTGGGCCTCTATGATGATGGTCGTCCGGGCGAACTGTTCATTACCATGGCCAAGGAAGGCAGCACCGTGGGCGGTATCATGAACGCCTTCGGAACAGCTATCTCGCTATGCTTGCAATATGGGGTCCCCCTGCGCGCACTGGTCGGAAAGTTCTCGCATAGCCGTTTTGAACCCAGCGGATACACGAATAACCCGGACATTCCCATCGCCAAGTCACTTGTGGATTATATCTTCCGCTGGCTGGAATTCACGTTCCCAAACGGATCCACCCCGGAACGGACTCTTGCCCAAAAGATAGCGACAACAGCCTTGCCGACGCAACAGGTACCCGCAGAAATGTCGGATGCGGAAAAGATGCTTAGCCAGATTCAGAATCAGGAGGATTCTCCAGTCTGTGACCAGTGCGGACACATTACCACTCGTAATGGCGCCTGCTACCGTTGCCACAACTGCGGCAACTCCATGGGGTGTTCCTAACTTCCCAGTAAAGGGGACAGGTGAGCGTGAAGCTCCACACCAAGGTCACGCGACTTAAGTTGAAGTAGGCGCTTATCCTGGCCGGCCAGAAGAGAGGTACGCAAAGCTGAGTGATGGGTCATACGCCCCATCATTTCAGCAATTGCTTCAAATTTCTTTTCATGGAATAACACGCCTGCCCCACCCAGAGTTTCCGGTACGGCACAGGCAGAATAGGCCAACACCGGAACCCGGTACACCAGACTCTCAACCAGCGGGATACAAAATCCCTCATGTTCGCTCATACACAAAAAAACATGGGAACTCTGAAAACAGGCGTTTAATTGGGGCTGCGGAACCGATCCGGTAAATACCACATTTTCAAGCTGAAGATCCCGAGCCATGGTGATGAGCAGTCGATGATAGCGCTCTGTCCCAGCATAGGAACCTGCCAAAATGAGACGTGAATTGGATTCAACCCCTTGCTGAAAATAGGCAAAGGCTGAAATCACATCTTCAATTTTTTTGTTGGGGGCACAGCGCCCTACAAACAAAATATTCACTTTACCATCACCGAACTGGCGCATCACCGAACGGTCAGGAGCCCCCCCTAATTTGCCAAAATCCAACATCAGGGGAAACACCGCTGAAGGGGGATACCCCCAAGCCGCCAGCTCCCGGGAATTAAATTCACTATCAGCTAAATTCACAGAAGCCACACCGGCCAGTCTGGCGGCCTGCTGCCGCCCACGCGCCAGATCCAGGGCAGTGGAAGGCTGTACAAGCTGATAATAGTCAGGGGGCGTAATGTTATGGTACAAAATCGCCTTTTTAGCGGGTAAATCCCTAAACACTTCATTGGCTTGTGAGCCGATGGAGAGATGCAACAATACCACATCACCGGGTTCACAGCCGCTCCGCAAGTCATTGAGATCAAAGGCCTCAGCGCGTAATTCAGGGAGTATCCGGCGACGCTCGCAATAAATCTCAGAATTGAACCCCCAACTCCGGAATAAGGCACGCATAACCATCGCCTCATTACTTATCGCATCACCCCGGCTAAACCCCGCCACTAGTTGATGTATGGAAGCCATGACAATCACCTTTTCTTTAATACGGCCCGTACAGCACGAAGATGCGCCAAAATGGTCGGATCTTTCCCAACCAACCGTAACGCCTTTTCCAGGCTCGATAAAGCTTTGATCGTATCCCCCCGCTTAAACTGAATCCAGCCCAGAGTATCCAAATAGGCCCCATTTTCAGGCTCCTGTGCCAAGGCTTTCGTGATATTGGACTCAGCCTGAACAAGATTAACCCCCTGCTCCGCCCACATATACGCCAGATAATTCAAGGCCTCACCAGAATCCGGATGAACGGCAAGAAACCGACCAAGATATTTTTCACTATCCTCTATACGGCCAACCCGCTCACAAGTAATGCCATACCAGAAGTCAAAAATGGCAGGTATCTGGTTTGTGCAGGCGGGATCCTGCGATACCCGCCGCTCCACTTGGTCCAACTGCGTCAAAGCCTCGGCAAACTGCTCTGTTTGCATATAAAGATTCGCCTTACGCAAAGCCACGGGCACTTTGAACGGATCGCCTTTGCCAGCAAGCGTGTAGGATTTCAGTGCCTTTTCGCGCTTCCCCTGCAGTTCATACGCCTCTCCGAGCCAGTATGAAACTTGTGGATTATCGGGCACCTGTTCAAAGAAAAGAATGGCACTGGGAATGTCTTTCCCTGCAACAAAAAGACGTCCCGCACTCTCACAAAACTCAAGCAGGGGTTGCGGATTACTGACATGACGAAATCCATCTCGGACGACTGCCAGCGACCTTCGCGCATCAAACTCAACCGCCAAAAGGGCAGCCCATCGCAGATATCCTTCAGGTCGTTCCGGCGCCATGCGGACAACCGATCGAAACTGATGAACCGCCTCATCCTGATTCCCCTGGACCTGATACACCGACCCCAATAATAATCGTATTTCGGAGGATTCCGGATGGGATAATTGAAGTGATTTCAGAACGACAACCGCCCCCGTATAATCCTTTCTCCCTATTAAATCAGCTGCAACCTTGAGGTTGATGGGGATATGGTCAGGGTCAAGGACCGCTGCCTGTCGAAAATGCAAAAAAGCCGACTGCGACGTCCCCTGCGAGGCCTCTGTAATGAGCCCCTGGCTATAATGAGCCAGCGCCTCGCCCAGATTCGTATCAGCCACCGATAAAGAAAGGGCTGATCCGGAACTGGTCAAACGAGACGTCTGTTGTAACGTACTGCAACCGGCAATAACAAAGAGTGGAGCCAGCGCGAGCCATTGTGTAAACGCTCGCATGTTCCAATTCCCTGCCTTACTTGTTCTTATGCCGCAGGGCCTTCATGCGTTTTTTGTACTTATGTTTGGACATTTTGGACCGGCGTTTTTTCTTAATAGAACCCACAGTATTGCTCCTTTACGTTATACAACTACACGAATTATTACTCTATCGGATTACTTTGTTCAAAGGCAACTCGATTATGCCCTCAGCGCCGACTCGTTTCAACTCCGGAATAATCTCCCGGACAATCTTTTCCTCAACTACTGACTCAATGGCCACCCAGCCATTTGTACTCAAATGATTAATCGTCGGGGCATGCAAAGCTGGCAGAATCTTGGATACGGCCTCCACCTTATCAACCGGGGCATTCATTTTCAACAACACCCGCGACTCAGCAGCAAGGGCGCCCTGCAACAGCATGGCAATCTGCTCCACTTTCGCACGCTTAAACTCATCTTTCCACGCCGCCTTGTTGACAATGAACTTAGTGGTGGACTGCAATACCACATCCACAATACGCAGGTTATTGGCACGCAGCGAGGAGCCGGTCTCGGTTAACTCAACAATGGCATCCACCAGTTCCGGCACTTTCACTTCAGTGGCGCCCCAGGAAAACTCTACCTCAGCCTCCACCCCATGTTGGGCGAGATACCGCCTGGTCAATCCTACCGCCTCGGTGGCAATCCGCTTGCCTTGTAAATCTTTTACCGATTTGACCGTGGAATCATTATGAACAGCCAACACCCACCGCACAGGACGCATCCCCTGCTTGGCATAAATCAGGTCAGCCACCTCATGAACATCAGAGCCATTTTCCTGAATCCAATCAAAACCGGTAATACCGGCATCCAATACGCCCAGCTCGACATAACGACTGATTTCCTGCGCCCGGATCAGACGCCCTTCAATTTCAGGATCATCCACAGTGGGCAAGTAAGATCGGGAGCCTACAGACACCTTGAAGCCCGCCTTCTGAAACATGGCAAACGTGGAATCCTGAAGACTGCCTTTGGGTAATCCTAATATCAATTTTTTCATAGTCATGCCTTTCTTCCGTAACCCCTTCACATTCTGGGTAAAAGCGGGTGGATACTAGGTGAAGAAGAGGCGAGAGTCCAACATTATCTTATGGTGCTGAAAGAGGGGCGTAAACGCACCCGCCTCCCTTCAACCTGCAGCTGCCCACCAGCCAATAACCCGAGCGCTTCAGGCAAAGCGATATGTTCCTGTTCCTGGATGCGAGCATGCAAGGATTCCGCCGTGTCATCATCCAAAACCGGCACCACTTTCTGTAAAATAATCGGCCCCGTATCAGTGCCCGCATCCACAAAATGAACCGTACAGCCTGCAACCTTGGCCCCATACTCCAGTGCCTGCGCCCAGGATTCCATGCCGGGAAAAGCTGGCAACAGGGCCGGATGCAGATTGATAATCCGATTTGAAAAGGCGGACAGCAAGCCACCTTTGATGATGCGCATGAACCCGGCCAAAACGATGACCTCGGCACCATAACGTTGCAGCGCCTCCAGATATCTGGCCTCACCCGCCCCATCCAGCTTCGTCTTATAGGGGGCTGCGCTGACATATCCGGCAACAATGCCTTGCTGACGCGCCCGCTCTAAAATATAGGCGTTTTCAACATCAGAAAGAACGCAAACCACCTGGGCGTTTAAGCGCCTTGCAGCAATGGCATCAAATATGGCCTGGGCATTACTCCCTTTCCCGGAACCTAAAATCGCAATTTTCAAGAGGGTCTTTGGTTTCATTGGGGCTCATGATAAATGGCGCTCCCTCCCCTGACAAGCCCAAGGTTGGGCCAGTCATTGAACCGGGCCGCGGGCAACTTCCTTGTGGTCTGGGACTGACAGCGTGGCAATGCTGCCGGGTTTGGTCATGATGATGTGACTGCCGCGCGGGCAGTTTCGATGGTGAGCGGCATTCCCATCTCGAACCGGACTTCCAGACATCCGGCAATGGCATCCTTTACCATTTCCAGCGCCTCATCATGGGTGGCGCCCAGGCGGATCTTCGACATCCAGCCACGGCTCGATGATGCGTTCGCCGGATACAGTAGTTCATATGCGAATTGCTGAGAGGAGTCACACACGATTTGCCTTCCATCTGCATTTGGTATATTGTCTGCCGATATTTTACCGAGGCCCAATATATGATCACAAAAGAAGTAAAAGTGCTTTTTGAACCTTCAGGAAGGACGGTTCATGCTCTGCCGGGAACCATTCTGCTTGAGACTGCCGCCCGCGCCGGGTTTATCATTCACACTCCCTGCGGCGGTGCGGGGAAATGCGGCAAGTGCGTCGTTCGCATCCGCCATGGGAAATGCCCCCCCAGTGCTGAGGAAACTTCGGTGCTGGGTGAAGTTCGCGTGGCCGAGGGCTTCCGACTGGCTTGTCTGGCTCGGGTGACAGGCCCTCTCACCATCGAGATTCCTGAAACCTCCTTGTTTCAGGCCCAGCAGCAAATTCTGATTACGGATGCCGGCGGTCACATGGATGTCACCCCGCGCGTTATTAAAAAATATATCCAGCTTCAGCCCCCGGGCCAACATGATGAAGGCTCCGACCTGGAACGACTACGCACGGTGATAGGAGCCTGTCCGGTCGCCATCTCCGCCCTGCAGGCGTTGCCCGATGCCCTCCGTGCTTCTAGCTTCACTGTAACCACCGTTCAGGTGGACGATGAATTAATTGCCGTTGAACCAGGGGACACCGCTGCCGCCTGCTACGGACTGGCCTTCGATATTGGCACGACCACCATGGTGGGCACACTGGTCAATCTGACAACCGGCGTGGATGTCGCCGTCGAGGCCCGAGTAAACCCCCAGACTTCCTTCGGGGATGATGTGGTCTCCCGGATCCAGAAATGCCGCACAGACCCGTCCGGCCTGTCTCAGCTCCACACCGCCGTAATCGAGGGGGTCAATAAAATTATAGATGATCTGGCCCGCAAAACCCGCATTTCGCCCAACAACATCTATGAGGTCGTCTTCGCTGGCAACACCACCATGCAGGAGATCCTCTGCGGGATCAACCCCTCCGCACTGGGCGAAATGCCTTTCATGCCCGCCTTCCGGGAAGCGCTGGAAGGTGAAGCCGCGCTCCTCCGGATCCAGGTTCACCCCCGCGCAAAATTTTATATCTTTCCACAAATCGGCGGTTTCGTCGGAGGCGACACCACCGCCGGCATTCTCGCCACACGACTGGAGCAGACCACCGCCCCTACCCTTCTGGTGGATATCGGAACCAATGGTGAAATCGTACTGGCCCACAACGGCCAACTGCTGGCGACCTCGGTTGCCGCCGGCCCGGCCTTTGAAGGAGCCCGCATCGCCAATGGCATGCGAGCCACCCACGGGGCCATCGAGAAAATCATCCTTGATGGGGATGTGCGCCTTAATGTGATCGGTAATACCAAGCCTGCAGGCCTTTGCGGAAGCGCTTTGATTGATGTTGCCGCAGAGCTGCTGCGTGTGGGCATTCTCGATTTCACCGGCCGGATCCTGCCCCCGGATGAGGCTCCGTCATCTCTCCCCGCCCCTCTTCGGGTAAGGCTGATCGAGGAGAACGGGGAAACCCATTTCCTGCTCGCATCGGCTGCTGATTCTGCCACCGGAGCACCCCTGCTTCTATACCAGCGCGATATCAGGGAACTTCAATTGGCAAATGCTGCCATTCGCGCAGGGATCAATATCCTCTTGAAAATCGCCGGGCTTCAACCAGAACAACTCGGGACCATTCTTCTGGCCGGAGGCTTCGGGAACTTTATCCGACGCAACCATGCCAGACGTATCGGAATGCTGCCCCCCATCGCCTGTAGCAAAATCAGGTTCGTGGGAAATACCGCCTCATTTGGGGCCAAGCGGGCGCTCTTGTCATCAAACGAAAAACTCGCCGCCGCCAAGCTGATCGAAATGGTCCGTCATGTGGATCTCTCCCTGGACCCTGAGTTCCAGGCAGAATTCGGAAACGCCATGTTGATGCCGGAGGGTGAGTTTGAGGATAGAGAGTAGGCAGTGCGCAGTGCGCAGTGCGCAGTGCGCAGTAAACAGTAAACAGTAAGCAGTAAGCAGTAAGCAGTAAGCAGTAAGCAGTAAGCAGTAAGCAGTAAGCAGTAA
>JBAWZF010000015.1 GCA_037143175.1 bacterium | reverse complement strand
GGGGTGGGCCCGGAGGTAGGTAAGGACTTGGGACGGGGCATCCACCACAAAGATACCGTCTGCCGGTACATGGGAAAGGACTTGCCCGGATAGAGATGCGCCCATTTCACTGACAATAAGTTCGACCTGGGCTTGTTTGAGAAGACGTGTCATTTCACGGGTGACTTGGACGTAATGGGAGGAAATCTGGTCGGGAATCCAGAGTGCCACAATGCCGGTTTTTCCCTCTTTGAGTGCCCTTGCATGGGGATTCGGAAGATAACCCATTTCGATGGCCGTAGCCTGGATGAGCTTGCGCGATTCAGGAGAGACCTGAGGATAGCCAGCGAGTGCAAAGGTGACGAGTTGCCGCGAGATTCCCAATTTGCGTGCAATATCGAGTTGAGTAACCATGATTTCCATATTTAACAGGTGATAACTACTTAGCAAAGAATAATTACAGCAATTCGTATTTTGGCGGCGGGGACGGAAGATAGCGGGTGAGAATTTGGGTTGGGCATAGAACCTTGACAATTCCATAACTACCCAGTCAATATGATTACTCGAGTATAATTCTGTTTGGTACTGTATTTATGAAGCCCATCATCATTGGTATCGTAGGAGGTTCAGGCTCCGGCAAGACAACGCTTGCTCAAGGGCTGGCATTGCTGACGGGGCAATTTGGGTGCCGGGTCATCTCTCAAGATCATTACTATCTGGAGGTGCCACGGGGAATACCGGCGGAAGCCTATAATTTTGACGAGCCAGCCGCATTAGACCTCGATTTATTAGCGCAACATATAGATGCGGTGAAACGTGGACAGGAGATCCATGTGCCCTGTTATGATTTTTTGACGCATTGTCGTAAAGTGCAAACAGAGCCGTTGACTCCGATGCCAGTGTTGATTGTGGAAGGCCTTTTTTTGTATTGTAACGCCGCATTACGCGAGTCTTTAGACCTGCGCTTTTTTGTGGAGGTGCCAGTCGCGGAACGTCTCCGTCGACGAATCGCGCGCGATACGGTGGAGCGAGGACGGAGTGTTGAGGATATTGTCCGCCAATTTGAATATCAGGTTGAACCTATGTATCAACGTCATATTTTGCCGACCCGGCAGTATGCAGATGTCGTGATTAATCTTCCATACCCCGATGACCGTTTGTATTGTGAAGAGGTCGTAGGTATGTGGGGACGGATCGAGCATCTGCTGCGGGCAAGAGGAGTCTCTATAAATTCTGGTTAAGTGGATAATATATTATGATTTCATCATTTTTTGACTTGCAATCAGATTATATCCATTTCCTCACGGGTTTGGCCTTTTTCGTGCTGTCTTCAGTCTGTTTTTGCCTCCGACGAATCCCTACCCCGCTCTTATCGTGGGCGAGCCTGGGGTGGTTTGGGGTCATGTTTGGTGGCTGTCAGTGGATTGAATGTGCCGCGACTAACCTCGGGGCGTTACCGATCCTGAATGCGGTGCATTCCATCTTATTCGCGGGGGCTGTAACATGCCTGCTTTTATTTTCCATGACGGAACTTTTGCCTCGCTGGGTTTCGAAGCCTTGGCTTCGTATAAGCCTGAACATGCTGCCCCTCGTTTTCCTTGTCGTTGTGATTGAAGTAGGCGGGGTGCAAGAATACGAATTGGCGATATTCCTTTTTCTGGCAGCGATCGCAATTTATTGTGCCCGGCGGATGTGGCAGGCAACCCGTTTTGCCCGAGTTTCAAAAAGTGCATTGGGGCTGGCAACTACTAGTATGATCCTGATGGCTTTGGTTTTTCTTCTTGGTGCCCCGAAAGATGATTTCTTTCCTGCCTCCGTTCTCAATCGCGAGCGATTTGCCGCTATTGTTGGTTTTCCCATAACCTATGTTTACATTATTGTGCCGTTGTTATTGGCAGCCTCGTTGTGGCAAGCCTACCAGTATGCTTCGCGAAACACGGCGTCGGGTGTTTTTGTCAGGCGCAAGTCCTGGTTCGGGCTTCAGATGGCGTGTATCATGGTGTCATTGGCTTGCGGGGGCTGGGTAGTAACCCAACAGGCAGGAGAACAAGCCCGGAAAGAATATGGAGCTGAACTGATGGTTCGAGCCATGCTTGTTACCGCTGCTTTGGACGTGGAGCCCTTGAGACATTTTTCAGGCACATTGGACGATTTAAAGTCACCGGAATACAGCCACCTGCGAGATATATTTACTCGAATTCGGACGTCAAGTTCGGATGTGCGCAATATTTATCTGTATGGCCCCAAAGAGGGCAAAAGCATCAACTATGTGTCCTCATCGACTGACTCCAAGGAGGGCTGGAACATTGTTCCTGGAACGGTCTATGCTGATCAGATTGACGAGGAGGATCGGTCGTTTTTTCAATCAGGAGTCCCGTATGTATCAAAACCCTACACGGATCGTTGGGGGACCTGGGTCTCCGCCCTGATTGCCGTGGTATTGAACAAAGACGGCCCTGAGCGTGTCAAGCTTGCACTCGGGCTAGATGTGTCGGCTGCCGACATCGAACGTCGAACAGCTGAGGCTCGTTTTGGGATCATTCAGCAGATTGCAATGTTGTCGGTTATTTTGATTGGTTTTTTCCAGTTTCGGCAAAACTGGTGGGATAGAACACGTCAATTTGAACTCAATCAGGCGGTTGTCCTGGAGTTGTCCCGGCAGGATTTCGCCTCTTTTCCTGCTGCATTGGAGCATGTAGCGCAGACTCTTGCGTCTTCCCTGGATGTGGAATCTGTCAGCGTCTGGAAATATATCGAGGATCGCTCGGCATTTATCTGCGAAGAATCCTATTCCAAATCACGGAATATCCATGAGTGCGGGGCGGCGTTGCTCGTCAGCCGATATCCCGGATATTACCAGGCGCTGAAAGACAAGCCGTTTCTCAGTATTCCTGACATTCGTGTCGATGAGCGGACTCATGGCCTGGCGGAGGATTTGCTCAACGACAAGCGTATTATTTCTTTGCTCCATGCACCTGTTTCGAGAGGCGGGAAAATTCAAGGCATGCTGTGTGTTGAACATGCCGAAACCATCCGAAGCTGGACGAATGAAGAGATTCAACTCATTCTGGCAATCGTGGATATGCTGGCGTTGCTCATTGCGAAAGATGAACGGAAGTCCATGGAATCTCAGAAATATGAAAGCGAGGAGCGATATCGGCGAGTATTTGAGCATTCGCCTGAGGCGATCATGGTGTTGGATGGCAACGACCGGCTGGTTGAACTGAATCGCCGCGCCTTGTCGATGGTCGGGTTCCCTGCCGAGGCTCTGGTGGGTCAGGCGATCTCGGATTGGCCATGTTTTATTCAGGAGAGCCGGTTGCGCGTGAATGAGCAAATGCGATTGATCAAAGAAAGCAAAGACGTGGCTCCTTGCGAACTGGAGTTGTTGACCAGTACAGGCGAACGTCGAGAGGGACTTCTCTATGTCGCACCGTTGCATGGACAGTGGGGGAACCTGATGGGTAACCTGGTGATCATTGCGGATATTACCCAGAATAAGCAAGGGGAAGCTATTCTCAAGGGAACGCTCAAGGAACTGGAGCGACATAACCGACTTATGACGGGACGTGAGACGCGAATTTTGGAGCTAAAGCACGAAGTCAATCAGTTGCAGGTGGAGTTGGGCAGGCCTCCCGCCTACCAGTCGATTTTGGCGAAAGAGTCCTTAGAAGGAAGAAATCCGGTCAGTGATAAACAGGAGAACGCATGAATCATGACCTGTCTCAAGACCTTCAGCCGGGAATGACGTTCCGGGTTGTCAAAACCGGAGATCGATTTGTCTTGCCCTTGTGCCGCGGGCAATTGGTTTCCCGGATGACATCATGTAAAGGGGGAATTGGCGGGCGGTTTGTTGATGATGTCTTTTCCCCGGAGGTGAGCCGAACTTTGGTTGCTTACTTTGAGTCTTCATGGAGTGGGAAGCCCTGCTCGTTCGAGCTGGCCGTGGAAAATGGGAAATTCATCTTCCTTCTCGATATCCTGCCGAGAATACGAAATGGGGTAGTGATTGAATTGATCGGTTCTGCAGTGGATATTACTGAGCGAAAGAAGAAGGATGTTGATGCTGCGGAAAGTGAGCGCCAACTGAAATTTCTTCTGGACAATATTCAGGTCGGGGTGATGGTCATTGATGAAGAAACCCATGTTATCTGCGATGCCAACCCCGCCGCATTGCGAATGATGGGAGCCTCCCGGGAAGAGGTTATAGACAGGCGATGCCAGCAGTTTGTCTGTCCGGCGGAAAGGGGCAAATGTCCGATCAGCGACTTTCACCAGAAGATCGATAACTCGGAGCGGCAATTGGTGCGCAGGGATGGATCCTTGTTGCCGATCTTGAAAACAGTGGGGCCGATTATACACCGGGGCAGGGCCTGTCTGCTGGAAAGTTTTGTAGATATATCGGATCGGAAAAATAATGAGCTGATCCTCAAAAGGGCGAATGAGGACTTAAGCCGTCGGACTCGTGAATTGGAGCATAATCACGTTCAGATGTTGAGCGTGATGGAGGACCTCGAGGCATCGCGACAGCGACTTGAGGCCTCGCACGGTGAATTACAGAAGGCCATTGAACGCTCCAATCAGTTGGCGGTGGCGGCAGAAGCGGCCAATAAAGCCAAGGGCGAATTCCTGGCCAACATCAGCCACGAAATACGAACTCCAATGAATGCTGTGATCGGGCTAACCGGTCTGTTGGCGCAGACTCCCTTGACTGAGGAGCAGGCTGATTACGTCCGGACCATCGGCACCAGCGGCGAAGCCCTTCTCTCCCTGATCAATGAAATTCTTGATTTCTCAAAGATTGAGGCGGGCAAGTTTAAAATCATTCAGGACGATTTTGACCTGATGGATCTGATTGAGGGATCGCTTGATGTTCTGGCTGAGGCAGCAGCGGCGAAGCATGTCGAGATGGTGTCGCATGTCGAAATGGATGTGCCCATGATGTTACGTGGTGATGCCGGGCGGTTACGTCAAGTCATGATTAACCTCTTGTCGAACGCAGTCAAGTTCACGGAGAGGGGTGAGGTCGTTGCGCGAGTCAGGCTGGAGCGACAGGAGGATGACCGGTTCTGGCTGCATTTTGAAGTCCAGGATACTGGCATTGGGATGTCGACTAAGGCTCAGGAGCGACTTTTTGAGGTTTTTTGGCAGGAGGATGGATCTGCTTCTCGCAAGTATGGTGGGACAGGCTTGGGACTTGCCATTTCGCGGCGGCTCATCGAATTAATGGACGGTCACATCGGAGTGCAAAGTGAGGTCGGGAAGGGCTCTTTGTTCTGGTTCCAACTCCCCTTATTGAGAAGCCATGCGTCAAGCCCACGTGTCCGGTCTGATCCAGCCGGTCTGGAAAATCTTTGTTGTGTTGTGATTGATGATAATGCTACCAGCCGGCTCATTTTGGATAAAATCCTGCGATCCTGGGGAATGACCTGTGACTGTTTCGCGACCGTTGAGGAAGGATTACGCGCCATTCGGGGGAAAGCTTCTGCGGGAATCCCCTATGCTTTTTTGTTGAGTGATATGGCTATGCCGGAATTGACGGGACTAGACCTCGTCAGGTCTATTAAGGGTGATCCGGCCTTAGCTTCTCTTCCCGTGGTTGTATTGACCTCTATGGGATTGTCTCCCGAGACCGACGCGGTCAGGGATCTGCCGGGAGTCCGGGTGATGCTCAAGCCGGTCAAGCAATCCCTATTATTAGATTCCATCATGGTTGTTCTGGATGCGGAGGGAAAGAGCCAGATGCCTGCTATCTCCGATAGGCCTGTTGCAGGCAGTCCGGAACCGGTTGAGCAGACGGCTCGGATTCTTCTGGCCGAGGATAATCTGGTGAATCAAAAGGTTGCATTGAAGCAGTTACATAAGCTTGGCTACACTCGGACGGATGCGGTGTGCAATGGCCGGGAAGCCCTCGAGGCGGCGGGGCGACAAGATTATGACATCATATTGATGGACTGTCAGATGCCCGTTATAGACGGGTTTGAAGCGACCGGAAGAATTCGTGAGCTGGAACAACAACGAGGTCGTTCGGGGCGCAGGGTAACGATCATTGCCATGACGGCCAATGCCCTGGATGGGGATCGCGAGAAGTGTCTGGAGGCTGGGATGGATGATTATATCTCGAAGCCCGTGCGTGTTGAGGTCTTGAAACAGGCACTTGAGAGCTGGAAATCGGGGATTAATTCGTTGAAAGGTAGGGGATTGTGATGGCCTCTAATCCGGATGAACTGAACCGTCTTACTATGAAAACTTTTGAGGGAATGATTCCTGGATTGGCTGACCGGTGTCATGTTTTTTTGGTGGATACCTCTGAGTTGGATGATGAACTGGTGTTGCTTTTTCGAGACCATATCAACAATTTAGTTTTATCGATTCATACGGCGGTAACAGGGCGCAGCGAGCCGGATGTCAGGCGTGCGGCCCATTCGCTACTCGGGATGGGCGGGACGATGGGAGTGCCCGCCTTGTCAGTAGTTGCTGAGGAATTGAGTGCGGGGATCAAACGCGGCGATTACTCCCGTTGTTTCGAGTTATCGGAGGGGCTCCGGAACTGGGTGGCTGCATGGAGCGAGGAGGGGATTTCGGAATCATGAATACGAACCTAAAAGACTCGAAACCCGTGGGGGCGATGCCTATCCCTCAGCTCAGTGGGGCGTGCGCGATCGAGGGTATAGGATTGGAGGGGCATGTTCTGGTGATTGATGATGAACTTCCCAACCGAGAGTATTTGCGGAAATTATTGGTCGGGCGAGGGTGCAAGGTGACACTGGCTGAAAGCGGTGAACAGGGCTTGTCCTTGGCCCGTGACAGCGTTCCCGAATTAATACTGGTGGACGTTATGATGCCCGGGATCTCGGGGTACGATGTTTCTCATTCCTTAAAGGAGGATCCCCGAACCCAGGACATTCCTGTGATCATGGTGACAGCCCTGGCCAATATTGCGGACATTGAAAAAGGTTTTGATGCTGGCGCTTTTGATTATATACGGAAGCCGTTTAATCCGCGCGAGTTGATCGCTAGAGTTCGCAACGCTCTGGATTTGAAGCGCAGCCATGATGCCTTGAAACGGTGGAAAGAAAAGATGTCGCGTGAGTTGAGAGTGGCTGGATCCTTGCAACAGAAGCTTCTTTCAACTACCCCGTTAATCACGCTGGATTGCGAGATCCGGATGGCCTACCACCCCAGTATGGCTATCGGAGGTGATGTATTTGACGCCATCAAGTTGCCGAGCGGGCGTGTGTGTGTCTATGTCGGTGATGTATCGGGACATGGGGTGGGCGCAGCCATGGTTGCATCACTGTTGAAGGTGATTATTACTGAGGTGCTTCTTGGATATGGTGATCAGGGGCTGGCGATGGTGCATCGCAAGATTGAGGAACGATTCAGGAGGAATGTAACGAATCAGGAAATCTATGCCTCGCTATTCCTGGCATTATATGATCCTGACACCCGGGTATGGAAGTGCATGAATTGCGGGCATCCTGAGCCTTTGGTTTGGCATGGTCAGGCCTTCGCGGAAGCGCGTCCTCTGTCTGGAGATGGAACTTTCCCCATTGGGTTTGAACTCGACGATTGTGTCGGGGCTGACGCGGCATCTCTTGGCGAAATGACTGTGTCTGCAACTCCAGGGACTTCTTTATTGATCTATACGGACGGCCTTTCTGAAGCTTACCGGGGACAGCGTGATGATGCCTGCGGGGTCGTTGGTGTGAAGTCAGGGCTTATTCGGGCCATTAAAGCTGGCTGCGTGAATCCGCCTGAAGGGTTGATGGAACGGCTTATCCAGGACGGCTATCATTTGGATAAGGACGATTGTACTGCCATTTTTATAAACTGTTTGGATCCTGCTCAGGTGCTATTTGAATCATCCGTCCTGCCTACCAAAAGGGCCATTGCGCAACTTGCTGAGATCAGTGAACAGCGGCTTTTGGAAGCCGGGTGGACAGATTTAGCCGCGGGGGCAGTGAGGTTACTGGTCATGGAGTACGGGGTTAACGTTGTTGAGCATGGGCGAGTTCCTGAAGGGGGGGCAATCATTTTTCAATTACGTCTATACGATTCATTCTGTCGGGTGTTCTTTTTAGACAGTGGGCGGGAGTGGGATATGGATGGCTGGCTTGCCCGAACCGATGTGGCCAGCTCACGGAGTGAACGGGGGCGAGGACGTGAGATCATCATGGCCATTGCCCGTCGGAAAGACCTGTTTCGCCGGTATCATGAAAATTTCGGGGTTTTTGAAGTTGCAAAGGATATCCATCCCGAGTAACAATCCTCAGACAAGAGTAACACCTATGAATGAAAGTATTTACACCGCTCGGGCCGCTCTCTTTAAAGATCTGAATCTGCCGACCTCCCGCTCCAGCATAAGAATGTTGCGTGCACGTCTTATTCTTAAAATAGGCTTTTGGGAATTCGGCTTGAGAAGCGTCTACTCGGTTAAACGGATTATAGATATTTCTCTCTCGGCGATGGCGATTTTGATGCTGATCCCCTTATTTATCGTGGTGGGTGTGGCCATTTGTCTTGAAGACGGCTATCCTGTTTTTTTCGCCCAAAATCGGGTGGGTTTAAATGGCCGGGTGTTCCGTTTTTACAAGTTCAGATCCATGTTTCGTAATGCCGAGCAACTCAAGGATATGTTGATAAAGCAAAATGAATCCCAGGACGGGGTTATTTTTAAGATGAAAAATGATCCCCGGATTACGAAGGTCGGTCGCTTTATCCGACGGTATAGCATCGATGAGATGCCCCAGTTTCTTAATGTTTTGCTTGGGGATCTCTCCATTGTCGGACCGCGCCCCCCAGTACCCAGGGAAGTGGCTCAATATACTCTCGAGGATCGCAAACGGTTACATATTAAGCCGGGGTTGACCTGCTTATGGCAGATTCAGGGGCGTTCGGAGATTCCGTTCAAGGAACAGGTACGGCTTGATTTGCAGTATATTCACAGTCAAAGCATGATTAAGGATCTTGTAATCATGGTGCAAACTGTGCCGGCAGTGTTGCTGGGCCGTGGGGCTTTTTGATATTGGGGACTATTTATGAAAATAAAGTTTGAAGAGAGAGGAACCATTGGGGTGGTTACGCCGATGGAAGCTTTAACAGCTGAATCGGTTGATTCATTCCGGGAACAATTCATTGACTGGTTTGCCGGGTTGAGTGGTGTAAAAAATGTGGTGATTAGCCTTGAGTCGGTGGATTTCATGGACAGTTCAGGCTTAGGCACATTGATTGCAATGTTAAAGCGTGTGTCGGAGAGGGGCGGCGATCTAAAAATTGCCTGCTTGTCAAAAAAAGTAAGAATGGTCTTCGAAATTACACGGGCTTACAAAGTTTTTGAAATTGTTGATACGGTGGACGAAGCAGTCCGGGCATGCCAGTGAAAGCAGTTCTCCATACGGGTCTGATCCAGCCTTGGGCGGAAATTCTGGGTGATATTCCCTGGCCATTACTGCCAGTCGGGAATCGTCATTTTCTGGAATATTGGTTCGAAGTATGCATTGATCTTGGGATCAAGGATGTCCGGATTATCCTGGGCGAGGGGGCGGAATTTATAGAGGGCTATGCCGGGGATGGGGAACAGTGGGGATTATCGATCACCTACAGTTTTTTGAAGGAAGAGCAGGATCCTGATTCCTTTTTGATGCGAAATCCTGAGCAGTGGGTGGATGGATTGTTATATTTGCGCAACCCGGTATTCCTTCATCGTCTGGCCGCCACGGGTGCTGCGGCAAGTTTTTCCGGGGGCGTATTTCTGGATCGCTCGGTGGATGGTTCTGTGAATTGTCTGTTGAGCGATTCTCCAGATTTCCTGCGGGCTCATATTGCGAGTCCCCGTGCAGAACTTAAGGGCCGTTCATTTAATGAACTGAACCTGAAGCCTGCTTTGATCCTTTCGATACGAGACTACTATGCCTTGAATATGAGTATCGTGGGCGAGGAGGCTCCGCGATATGTCCGGGCGGGTTACTCATTAATAGATGATGTGAGCATCGGGTATAATGTTGTCATTCCTCCGTCCGTCTCCGTTACGCCGCCGGTGGCGATCGGCAATAACTCCCGCATCGGCGTCATGGCATCGGTGGGGCCACTGGCGGTGATCGGCAACCATGTCATTATCGATCGTCAATCCGATTTATCGCGATGTGTGATTCTGGACGGAACGTACGTGGGACGAGGGCTTGAAATCCGTGGTAAAATTGTGGCTGGCGGTCGACTTATTGATCCTGATAGCGGAACAATCGCTGAAATCAATGATCCCTGGTTGGTTGCCGCTGTTCGACCCATGGTGCGATGGGGCGATGCGCTTCGTGCTGTGTTTGGTTGGCTATGTGCGATGGTGTTAGTGTTACTTCAGGCTGGGCCGTTTATTGTATTATACCCCTTGATCAACTTGCTCCGGAAGGGACGATTCCGGAAAGCTTCTTTTCATTTAACAGGGGCGCGAGTCGGTCCGCTTTCCGAATTTGTTCCAATTCCCGAATCCGGTTCAGGCATAAGCACGCTGTTTCAGGCGTTGAACCTTGATCTATTTCCACGGCTTTGCAGGGTTGTGATGGGGCAACTCTGGTTGTGTGGCGTACGACCGATGGCTTCTCCCGAAGAAACCTCGTTAAAGTTCCAACTTAAAGAGTATTTCCCCGCCGTGCTTGTCTATGAAACCGATTCGCAAGATTATGCGGAACCAGGAGGACACTTGGCCCATGCCTTGTATTACGCCCGGTTCCGTTCTTTTTTTGGGGATGTCAAAATGATTTTGTCCTTGTTGCTCAATCGACCTCTGAGATTCCTCAGCACGCGGACAGATAACAGGGGTTAATCTCCCTCACTATACGAGGGAATGCCTTTTGTTCAGGGTGGGGGCGAGTCGAGCCAGGATTCCACTTTTGCAATGCGAAACGTCTGAGCTACGTTTTTTTGAGCGTTGATAAACTTCAACGGAATACTGTTTTGAGTCGCTCTTTTCCGCCAAGCCGCAAACAATCCCAAAGCCGAACTGTCGACGAATTTGGTGTGCTGGAGATCCGCGACCCAAGCCGAGTAGGCGGGGGAATGGTTGCATTCAGGTTCAATTTCGGATTTGAATTCAGACATATTGGCGGCGGTGAGTTCCCGGGGTGTTTGAATGACCAGTTGATTTCCATCCCCCCTGTAGGTGCGGCCTTTCTGTATGCCTGGCAAAATACTGGTTAAGTAAGACTGAACCTCAGCTTTGGATTCGGCCAACTCTAGATACTCCATAAGGCGGCAGGTTAAGAGCAGTCGCTTCACCCGGGTTCCAGCATGGTATAGGATCAATCGGCGGTCATGGCGACGACAGGTTTTCGCCAGTTGTAGTAGCCCCCCTAGTTCAGTGCTGGAAAACCACGAGATTCCCCTAATGTCGAGGGCAATGGATTGAGTTTGCGCCGTAATGAACAGATGTTCCAAGCTCTCTTTTGACTGAAAGGGGTAGCGTGTCCAAAAGATTTCAGGAGAATCCACTTCGCCCATAGTATCGTGGGGATCGACTTCTGAAGCATGATCTGAACGGACCCGTAAGGTCAACAGACGCCAGCAGGACGTCAGTAAAAACACAAAATCATCAACATAGCGTTTAGTCAGCCGCCGCGGCGCCGTTAGCCATCGCCACAGCCATTCCAGTGATATCTTTTGGACAAAACGCGGGGCACGGGTTTGCGTTCCAGCCAGAAAATCCAATGTCCCTCCCACGCCGATAGAAACAGGAACGGACCAGTTCCGGACATGAATGTTGGCGAACTTTTCCTGCTTTGGTGCCCCGAAAGCTACTAGAAGTATGTCCGGATTTGCGGTTTCAAGCCGCTCGAGAATACCTGAATGATTCATGGAAATGACGTCAGCCAAGGGCGGGGAATAACACCCGGCAATCCGGATTTCGGGAAAACGTTTCCGGAGCGAGTTCTCTGCTTTTTCCCCTACACCGGGCGCGCCGCCGAGGAGATATAGACTGTGTCCTTTTTCAGCGGCCATTGCGGCCATCATGGGGACCAGGTCACTACCTGTTACTCGTTCCTTCAGGGCAGGCCCCAGCAAGCTCGACAGCCAGACAATGGGGAAACCATCAGCCACAACCAGATCCGCCTCAAGTAGGATGCGTTGCAATTCAGGATCTTCCCAGGCCAGCTTTACAAAATCCAAATTGGCTGTGGCAATGTAGCCAGGGGTACGTGAGATGACGCGACGATGTACCCATTCTACCGCTTCAGCAAAGGATACATTATTGAAGGGGATACCCAGGATAACTTGAACCGAAGGATCGTAGGGGTTGTCTGTATTCATGATAAAAGAGTGTTGACCAAAGCAGGATATTATTGATTCTATGCTGAAAGAAAAGGAAAATAACGTGTTCCTTTATCTCGCCCCCCTGTCGGTCAGAACACGAAATCAATGGAATGGAAGCGAAGTACATCATATTTTTGCTGGTGGTAGTGTTCGGTATTCCCATCGGCGTGCTGATATGCAAGACCTGGCAGTCGATGATGCACGTTGTCGCTGTGGTTCTGGTGTGGGCAACCTGTGAGCCGGATTTAGTGGGAATAAATTTTGTTTCCAGGGAATTCTACCGGGCCAACACCCGGGGGTTCGAGATAAGTTTAGTGGATATCTGTGTGTGGATCCTGATGATCACAATGCTGCTCAAGCGCAAAGAAGTTCCGTTTCGCTGGTTCCCCCCTCTGACGATTCCAACCCTGATCTATCTGGCTGTCGGGATAGTATCCTGGTTACTTGCGGGTTCATTGATTACTGTTCCTGAAGAGGCAAAACTCATTCCCTATGAGCAATTTGAGGTGGGCCTGTATCCTCTTTTTGAGCTGAGTAAAATATTCCGAGGATTTCTTCTCTATCTCGTCATCGTGAACTACGTCAGGGATGAAAAGACGGCTCAGACGATCTTGTTCGGCATAGGGTTGACGGCACTTTACATGACCTGGTTGGCTGTCAGTTCACGCTATCTGTATGGCATCAACCGGGTTCGTGCGACGTTGGGGCACCCCAACAGTTTAGCGACCTATATGGCCATGCTGGGGACGTTCGTTTTTGCATTTGCGCTCCAGCGTCGCCAGTGGTTGGGTAGCCTGGTGTTCGGTTTCTTAACCTTGTGCGCCGCTATTTCTGTTATTCTGACCATTTCTCGTGGTGGCCTCGCTGGTTTGGTTCTGGGAATCTGGTTGAATGCCATGGTTTTGTTGCCGCGCCACTTTAACGTAAAAAATATCGTACTGCTTTTTATCGGCTTGGTAGTGGCTGTGGTTGTCCTGGCAATGGCACTGAATACCCTCATGAATCGATTCGGCGGTGAGCAGGACGCGTCCGCTGATCTGGCGTACCGGGGACTTTACAATCAGGAAGGTCGCTTGATGGCCAAAGACCATGCCTGGGGGGTTGGTCTTGGTAATTTCTCGGCATGGTCTTGGTTGAAATATGCAGGGGATGTTGATCCTGATTTACCCCCCGGAACGCCGGCCCACAACAATTGGTATCTGACGTTGGGGGAGTTAGGGATACCGGGGGTTATCGCCCTGGCCTTCTTCTGGCTTCGATTTGCGGGCTTGGCGCTTCCCTTTTATGTGCGCAAAGGGAAGAGTTTGTTTCATGCTTTGGCGGTGGCCTCCACGACGGCCTTATTGGTCGATCATCTTCAAAGTTGCCTCCAACTTGGTTACCGGCAGACACCTATGTATTTCATGATGATGATCTTCGTCGGTATGGTGGTGGCTGTTTGGTATGCCGGACACGAGGCTGAAAATGTGCCGTCGATTACGTCTATTCCGATTGCGTCGTCCACACCAGTTGATTACACTCAACCCCCATGAATCAGACTGCCTCTGCAAACGGAATTACAGGTTCATCCGGTGATGCTTTTTTGGCGATGCTCGAACGCCGAAGCAGCACTCGTGTTTTTAAAGATGCGCCTGTTCCCCGTCACCTGATTGAGCGACTCATTCTGGCGGCCACCATGACTCCTACTGCCTGCAATCGGCAGTTGTGGCAGTTTGTCGCCATCACAGATCCCGAGGTGAGAATGAAAGCCTGTCGGATGAGTGATGCCCAGCAATCCTACTTCCATGATGCCCCCGTCCTTATTGCCGTTTTTTATGACACATCCCTGGAGTTGCGCAATCCCTGCAGTACAGCGCAGATTTCCATGGGAATGGCGATTGCCGCTCTATTGTTCGCCGCAGAAGCCCATGATTTGGGTGCGATCTATCTTGGTGGGATCCGTGTGCCCGATGGGATTCGCAAGGCTGTTGGGGCTCCTGCTTACCTGAAGAATTTCGGAGTTGTTTGTATCGGATATCCGGATGATTCGCCCCCGCCACCAGGCCGCAGACCGGTTGAGGACGTTCTTGATTTCAACACCTATACGGCCCGCCCCAAGCGATTTCATGCGGATATCAGGCCCCATCTATGGAGCCTGGAACAGACGGCCGATTTCCGTGATAAGTTGCTCTGGTACAAAGGACTTCACATCGACGCCATGACGCTTCATGTCGACTGTGATCCCCGGTTTTCCCCCAAGATTCAGTATATGACCTGCCGTCTGGGTATGATGATCTCCCGTTATCAGCGTCCATGTGTGTTGGACGTGCTTTCCTTCAACGGAGATATGCTGTTCCAGATGATGAATGCCTGTGGTGATGATGCGAAGATGTATTATGCCTTCGATTTAACGCCGGGTGTGGAGCGGTTCATTCGCGAGCGGTTCAGTCGTTTGCAGCCGCCCGGTGCTCTTGAATGTGTAACTAATTCTGAAAAGAAGCGTATTCATATTCCTCTGCCGGACGGCCATGTTCAGGTGATGTCATGTTATGAACGCCTTGAGCATTTTGAAGATCCGCTCCCGTTACTGCGTGAAATGCGCCGCGTTTTGGCACCGGGTGGCTCTGTGCTTGTAACTGTTTCCAATCGATTCTACCCGCATTTTTACCGGTATCGGCGGATGCGAAAGAAAAACTTTGCCCTCGGGCGGAACTGGAATCGCGGACCTGAGCGAAAATATGAACCCAGCCAGATAGAGGCTGCGTTCCGTGAGGCTGGCTTCCGGATTACCGGAAGCGCCGGAATACAACCCATGGAGCTGGCTGTCGCGTCTGTAGTTGAGAAATTTTCCCGCCGGTTCGGTTTACATGCTTTGGCGAATCGGGTGGCGGATTGGCGGTCGCAACGGTTCGTCAGCCGTTCTTTCACACGCTTTCTAAGCAGTTCTATAGCTTATGAACTTACAAGGGATTGATAACGCTAAAATAACAGGTGCCAGGCAAAGGTTGGAATCCTGGTTTAATGGTATGCATGGCCCTGATGGATATTACGGCCCCGTCGTGGGATTCCGTGGTATCAGCATGGGATATTGCGGCCCTGGTTTCGATTGGAGATACGAAGGGTTGCTTGATGGCTGGTTGCTCCAAAGCCAGACTGGTTCTGATTTCGTCCGGCTGGAGCGGATCGAGGGAGCACTCGCCGAGATATGGCGAAGCCAGCTGGCCAACGGCACGTTGCGGTGTTCATATTTTGAGTCCAATCCATCAGAAGGCAGTATGCCGCATGAACCGATCCTGATGGCCGCAGCATTGCGAGCTCGTGCTTGCCTTTGTTTAGCCGGAAGGCCCGTTGATTCTGGACTTGATACGCTTGTGGAGCGTTTCGTAGAGGAGCGGCTGACTCGTGAACTCTGGAATAAAGCCTTAAGAACCTTTAATAACTGGCTCCAGAGCGAATATGAGTTCTATTCGCCTTCCGCCGTATCTGCCATTGTGGAGGTATTGATTGGTTATGAGGAGGCTACAGGGCAAACGTCAGCGTTGGAGCCGATGATTAAAGGGGCGGCAGATTCCCTGCTTGCAGTACAGATTAAGACCGGATCCTTGGCGGGCGGAGTTCCGGTTTCCAACCGGAGCGGGAGTCCTGTCAGCCCGTATTTGGCTGCTCGTTGTCAGGTCGCATTTTCCTTGTTACGTCGGCGGTTGAACGATGAGCGGTTTGCTCAGGCCGGTGATGCCTTGGAGTCATTTTTACGGAAAGTCGCCCGAAAAGAAGGAGGGTTTCCGAGCCTCGTGCATCAAGAGCGACCCGCATCTGAGTTTCCTGTGTTTGTCGGTGCCGCCGCCGGGGTGTTGACCTCCCTGGCCCGGAGCGGGCGACTGACCGACGACTGGCTACAGCCTCATCTGACATTGATCCTTGGTCAGCAAACTGAGTCGGGTGCGTTTAATACCGCTCAGGGCTTTAATGGGGGGATTCGGGCTATCCCTCCTGACTGGCGCGATGTGGTGCCCGTGTGCGGCTGGGCTGACAAGGTTTACCACCTTCTATCCCTGCTCCAGTCCAGTACATTCGCTTTGGCTCCGGTGGGGGCAGTTCACCGTGATGTGACGATTCGCGGGATTCCAGCTGTTTTTGAGGAGGATGACCGGACCATACGCTTATTCAGCGGTTCGGATAATGTATGGTTTGAATGGGAGAAACGAACAAAATGGCCACGGATCTGCAACCTTTGAAAAAAATACTCTTTGTCCATGAAACCTTCGGGAGAATGGCTGGCGCCGAACAGAACATCATGGTGACGGCCCCGTATCTCCGTGAGGGATTCCGTCTGTCAGGGCTATTCAGTAAGCGGAGTGGACGCGATGAAGACGCCTTCGGAAAGATGTTTGAGTCAGTCCAATTTGTCGATTTTGATGGAGCCGCCGAGGTTGTGCGCGCGGAGGTGACCGAGGCGGTGCTGAGGGAACAGCCCGCTCTGATCTATGTCCACAAATGCATTTCCGTGCCTGTGCTTGAGGCTTTGGTAGCAACGCGGATTCCCCTGGTTCGAATGGAGCACGATCACGACATATATTGCATGAGGCGGTATAAATATTTCCCCTGGAATCGGCGGATTTGCACAAAGAAAGCAGGACTGTGCTGTTTATTCCCTTGCATGGCCTTCCTCGCACGGGATCGCGACCGTGGACGGTTTGGCATCAAGTGGGTCAGTTACCGCGAACAACAAAAGTGTATTCAGGTCAACAAGGCTTTCTCGGCATACTTTGTGGTGACCGAATATATGCGTGAAGAGTTGATCCGGCAAGGGTTTGAACCAGGTCGCATTCACATATTCCCCCCGATTCCGTTGCCGCGCCAAGCGGCGTTCACTCCATCATTCTCAGCCCGGAACCGGGTGATATTTGCCGGACAAATTATCCGGGGTAAGGGGTTGGATGTTCTGCTTCACGCCTTGAAGCAATGTCGTGAATCGTTTGAACTGGTTGTTCTGGGGAGCGGTTCGCATCAGTCGTATTGCGAGGCTTTGTCCCGTGAACTTGGTTTAGTAGATCGTGTTCATTTTCCGGGGTTCGTGTCGCAGGAAGAGTTGGCCGGGTTTTATGCAGATGCCACGCTGGTGGTGGTGCCTTCCGTGTGGCCTGAACCGATCGCCACGATCGGCCTGGAAGTATTGCGATACGGATTGCCGGTAGTCGGGTTTGATGCCGGGGGCATACGCGACTGGTTACGCGACGGTGAGACAGGGTATTTAATTCCCTGGATGGATGTCCGCTTGATGGCGGAACGTATCGATTATTTGTTGAGTCACAAAGATGTGGCGCGTCGTCTGGGAGAGCAGGGGCGCGAGTTTGTCAATCGTGTCTACGACTTTGAGGCCTACATTGCCCGGATGATCCAGACCTTTCGGGTTTTAGCGGATCAGGGAAGTGAGCGCGCCCGGTGATCAACTATCGTGAATTCTGGGGGTTGCATCAGTCCCCGTTTGAGGCGATTGCGGATCCTGATTTTTTTTTCGAGAGCCATGCCCACGGTGAGGCTTTGGCGAGGTTGTTATATTTTGCCGCCGACCGGGGTATGGGTTTGGCCGCGTTGACGGGAGAGATTGGCGCCGGGAAAACCATCACGTTAAATGCCTTAAAAAAACGGTTACCGCCCGATCGCTATGTTGTCGTCGAGATTAAAACAGCGAACCTGACGTATGATGATATTCTTTGCCACCTGAATGACGGGTTGCAAGCGGGGCAACCGTCCACCCGCGCCCAGGGCCGATATGAGTTGACCTTGGAGTTTCAACGGTTGATGCAGGAGAAGGTGTTCCGCCACGGACGGCATTGCCTGGTGATGGTCGATGAAGCCCAGTTGCTTTCCCCGGAGGCTTTGGATGGTTTGCGGGGGTTGACTAACTTCAATGAACCACAGCAGGCGGCATTAAGCATTGTGTTTTCTGGCCAACCTGAAATGAAGTCGGTGTTACGTTCACTTCCGCAGGTTTACCAGCGGGTTGGCCTTTTCTATCATCTGGACTATCTTGGGAGTGAGGAAATCTTTCCTTATATGCGCCATCGATTTTTGACAGCGGGCGCGTCTACTCCGGATGTTTTTGACTCCGATTGCATCGAGCCTCTTTACCGTTTCTCCAAGGGATGCCCGCGACAGATCAATCGCATATGCAAATTAGCAGTTGACCGGACATGCCTGTTGCACGAGCCTCGGATTCATGCCAAACTTCTTCAACTGATTATCTCCGATTTTGAAAAACAGTATGCCTGACCAAACCGAAAAGCAAAAAAACGAAATATCCGGCGAATTCAGTATTCGGGACCAGATGGCGGGCCGATCTTCCTGGGCTGAAGGCTCTGCACATTCCCTTCAAGGTGAGCGGCCCCCTGTGTTGTCCCGGCCGACCCGGACAGGGCAGGGTGGCGTTCCCATTCGGAAGCCCGCAGGGGCTGAGAACCTCCTTGACGGGATTGATTTTCAGAAAATCTTAAAAGGACTCCTCAAGCGGAAGTCTCTCGTCTTGGGTATCACTTTGGCATGCCTTTGTCTGGGTATCATCGGCGGACTCAAGGCCTCCCGGGTCAAATACGAATCCCGGGTCAGCCTGCTGTACCGTAATGAGCGGCAACAGCAATTACTTGCTTCCTCCGGCTCCACCTTTGCCATGAAAGGCATGACACGTTCGACGGCAACCAGTCTGATCCGGCGCAGGAGCAACATGGAGCAGGTGGTAACCAATCTGATTCTTTCAATGAATCCGGATGAGTTGAAGTGGCAGGTTGAAACCAAGTCTGAGAAGAATTCACAGATCGTCCTTTTGCTGATAACTGGGTTTCCCAAAGAAGACATGGCGGTGCGTGTGGCCAATGAGGTCGCTGCCGTGGCGATTGCTGATAATGCGAGGTTTTACAGGGATCAGGCCGCCAGTGCCGCCGCCCAGTTCCTGAAACAGTCGGAGAGCTCACGGACGGATTTGAATGCGTTGGATCTAAAAATTGCAGACTTCCAATCCACCAACAGATTGCTCGAGCCCAGCGCGGACGCGAAGGCATTCCTCGATAGTATTACCGCCACCTCGGAAAGGCTGAGTAATGCGCGAATCGCCTATCAGTCCATGCTGATCCGTATACAGAATTACAAGCAGATGATTGGCGGGCTTGCGACGGAAGTGCTGAGAGAGTCTTTTGAGGATAATCCGCTCAAGCGCCGGATTTCCAACACTGAAGTAGCCCTGATGGAGGCGAGAACCCGGTATGGGGCTGAAAATCCACGGGTGCAACAACTTGAAGATGAGATCAAGGAAATGCGCCGTATGATTGCGGACAAGTCTTTCGATCAGAATCGTGAGCAGGTATTTCAGCCAAATCCGGTCAAAACCCAGTTTGAGACCGAACTGCTGAAATTGGAGGCGGAACGGACTGTCCTTTTGCAGAGTGTTGAGCAGTTGGAAGGCGAATTGAAGGGTATTGAGCAACGTTATAATTATCTGCCACGCCAGCAACTGGAACTGTCGTCCCTTCAGCAAAAACGTCTTGCTGTGGAAGAGATGTTCAAGGCCATGAAAAAATGTGCGGAGAACGCAGAGATGGCTTCCCGGTTGGATTTAGCGGACTTTGAGATTCTGGAGGCTGCCCGTGAAGGGGCGGCTCACCGGTCGGTGCTGGCTTTCGTGCTTCCGGTATTGGCGTTGATTATGGGTCTGATCGGCAGTTTGGGGCTGGCGGTGGTTCTTGAATTCATGGATCCCTATCTGAAAACCCGACGCCAAGTGGAAGGTGTGTATGCGGTACCGCTGGCCCCTGAAATCCCGAATAGGAGTGATCTCAATACGGAAACCGCCCCAAATCTGTTTTTGCCGGTATGTCGCCAGTTTTACGACCGGTGGCAACGCTGGAAAGGGGAAGCACCCTGTGTCACCATCGGGATTACCAGTGCCAGTTTCGGGGAAGGGAAAAGTAGTTTTTCTTTCCACGTTGCAAGGTATTGTTCTGCGTTAGGCTTTAAGACCATGATTCTTGATTTTGATTCACGGGATAATGCCTGGCTCGCTTCTTTTAATTTTAAAGCGGGACTGGAGGCATATTTGCGGGGAAAATCGGATTGGCCTGACACGATGAGGGAGGTCGCAGGACTTTCCGCCATGAAGGTCCTTGCGCCGACCGCAGACCTGCGCGAACTTATGAATACCCCGGCCATGGCAAGGCTTTGGGAAACTGTTAAAAGTCGTTATGATCTGGTGATTGTTGAGGCCCCGGGGATGGTGGAAGACGAAGTGCCTGTTTTCCTGGCCGGCCTTGTTGATCGAATCGTCTTTGTTATCGGCTCTCCCATTTCCCCTAAGGCGGCCGTGGATGAAGTCTTCTCACAAATGGAGGCCAATCATGTCCGGCCTTCCTTATTGGTGTTGAATAGGGTCCCCCCCGAATTCTGTGGTAAGGATAATCTGGTAGGCATGATGGAATCATGATAATGGGCAAACGCAGAAGTGACCTGATGAAGACAATGATCCCCGTCATGATGGCGGCCGGATTGATGTCCTGTGCCCACGTAGCTCCCCCCCAGATAATCAAGCCTGCGCAGCTCGCTTCAGAGGCCGCTCTGGCGACGAATGCTATTCCTGCGGAAATGCTGCCAGCGGACTGCTTTTTACCCTATAGTCCGTCAGACTATAAGCTGGCTATCGGAGATGTCGTTGAGGTGGCGGTATTCGGGTTTTCCGACACGATTGCCTCCTTACCCATCGCACCGGATGGTAAGTTATATTACATGTTCGGGGATGGCGTTCCTGCAGCCGGGCTCAAGCCGGAGGTTGTGGCGGGTATAATTCAAGGGCGATTGACAAAGCTTTTCAACAATCCCCGCGTAACCATTCTGCCAAAATCTTTCGCGTCTACCAAATACCTTGTATTGGGAAAGGTTCAATATCCAGGCACATTCCCGCTTGACTCGGCGATTACTTTGCAGCAGGCCATTGCCAATGCGGGTGGGCTTGCCCAGGGAATCTACCGGGGAACGACGATTGAACTCGCCTCGCTCCGGGATAGTTACCTGATCCGGGATGGAAAACGGCTTCATGTTAATTTTGAGGCGCTGATGAATAAACAGGATCCGGCCTTTAATATTTATATCCGGCCTGGCGATGTCATCTACATCGCCTCGGGATTGGGGAGTTCAAGGGAAGTCTACCTTCTGGGAGAAGTGGCTGAACAGAAGACGATCGGGTACCGGGATAATATGACGCTGATTGAACTGCTGGCGGGATCCTCCGACCGGGCTGGTGGCTATACGGATGAGGCCAATCTCCGGCGTGTGGTTATTTTGAGGGGGGCACTGAACAATCCTCAGACGTTCGAGGTGAATGTGTCGCGTATTCTTAACGGGCGTGAGCCTGATGTGTATTTGATGCCTGGTGATCTTATTTATGTGAATTCAAAACCCTTCCGTTTTGCGCGTGACCTTGCGCGCACCATCGTGCTCACCTTTGTCCGTTCGTTCTCGGCTGAAGCCGGAGGCCGGTTTGTTGAGGAATCCATTTTTAATACGGTTACACCTACCGTGACCGTTTCTCCCGGATCCGGATCAACCTCTGTCCCGATTGACCAGACACCTCCCGACACCCCGCCAAAATGAGCAGGATTACACATTCCATTTCAGACCTTCTACCGCCGGGCCGTATTTTCGGGCGAGGGGTCATCGCTTGCACGCTCATAGCCGGCCTGCATGCCTCCTGCGTTTGCGGGGCAGAGAGTCCGTCAGCGGTGTTGTCCCATACACAGTTGGATTTGCGGGGAACAAATGTGATAAGCGAAAGCCGGGTGGTGAAGACGGCCCCCTCCGCGCCCTATAAGCTTGGGATTGGTGATGTTTTATCGATCTCAATTTACGGAGAGGAGGGCTCGGCCCGAACCGTTCCGGTGGATCCCTCCGGACGTATTTCCTTCTCTCTGGTCAATCCCATGCAGGCGTCAGGACGGACAATCGACGAACTCCGGTCAGAGTTGCAACAGAAAATTTCAAAAGAGTTGAAATATGGCATTGTATCGGTGGTCCCCATCCATTTCGGCAGTCAGACATTCACTGTTTTGGGGCTGGTTCAGAAGCCCGGAACATATCCAATTGAAGGACGTATGTTGATCATGGATGCGCTGGGGCGGGCGGGTGGATTCCGGAGTGGGTATTTTCGGAATTCGACTGCTGACTTATTTGACCTCAGGCATGCCACGCTGTTGCGGCAGGGAAATGCTGTTCCCGTTGATTTCGAGGCTTTGATTTCCCGGGGGGACAGCACCCAGAATATGGAGTTAAAGATGGGGGATATCCTCACGTTCCCTTCCGCTCTGGTCCGGAGTGTTTATGTTTTGGGTGAAGTAAACTATCCTCGGAGTATAGGGTTTGTGACTTCACTTACTCTTGTGCAAGCCTTGACGGAGGTAAAGGGCTTGAAAGCTACATCGAATGGCAGGATGGTGGTGGTCCGCGGCTCACTTGCAAAACCCGAGGTTATGGTTGTGGATATACAACGTGTTCTGGCCGGTAAGGCTCGGGATATACAGCTTTCGCCGGGTGATATAGTATATGCTCCGCGTCCGTCATTTGAAATACTTGCAGATATTGTGAAGGTTGCCATCAGCACCTTCGCTGGAACTGTGGCGGCGGATTCCGGGGCCCAGGTGTATCGTAATGTGCGAGGCGAATCGGGAACGTCAACAAGGCCCATTGTGTTGCCTTAAGGAACGCCGGCTGACTCGCGGGTGAAAATTATGGCAGAACAAGAAGAGATGGGATTGCGCAAAACAAGCGACGTAACGGCAATTATGAAAGACGAGGGGCCATCGGTCAGATTCGCTCCCGGCGCTGTGGCTGGAATTCCATGGATGGTAGCCACCAAGGCGGTACTTTTCTTCGTATATTTCGGAATTTCCATTGTGGCCGTTCGCAAACTTGGCAAAGAGCAGTACGGGGTCCTCAGCCTTTGCAGGAATGTGTCTGAGTATCTTGTGGTGTTATGTGCGCTAGGCCTTAATTCTGCGATCCTCAGGTTTGTTCCTGAATTGGCACTTACCCGCAATATGGCTGGGATTAAGCGTTTGTTATGGAAATCCGCTTGCCTCCAAGGTATTGCGGTGGTTGGCGCAATTGGCGTGCTTTGGTTGATGACCCCGCTGTTCAGTCAGTGGTTTCGTGTACCGTTCGGATCCCTCCTGGTCATTGCGGGATTGTTATCTGCCGCCCAGCTGAGCAAGGACTATCTAAACGATACCTTTACGTCCTTATTCCGTTCGAGGTTGGTGTCCAGCATGTCTTTTATTCAGGCGCTTCTGTGGCTTGGATTATTATGGGCAGGTTTAACTTGGCGTCCCACCGTGGGAGTGGGCCTGGGGGCTCAGATTGTTTCAATGGGTCTTGTTTCCATGGTCGGATTCGTACTACTGCTGCGGTTCGTCCGGCAAATGAAATGGCGTTCTCCGCCGTTGGGGATCGGTCGCGTGAGAACCTTGAAACTCTCCTCCGCCACTCTATTCAACTCGATGTTCCGAATGTTGATGTTGAAATATACGGAGGTATTTTTCCTGGGGGTTTATTTTACGCCGTCTGTGGTTGGTGTCTATGACCTGGGATATACCATGCCGTTTGTTGCCATGACGCTCATTCCCTCCGCCCTTCAAACCTTGTTCACCTCGGCCTTTGCTGAGGCGTATTCGCGGGATCGTGACTGTCTGGGGAGATTGATTACGGCAGTTTACAAAATGCTTATCCTTCTGGTTATCCCCATGGCTGCATTCGGTTTCTTTTTTGCTCCCCGTGCGGTTGTTTTACTGTATGGTGAGACCATGCGTGCATCAGGATGGATCGCCTCCTTTTTTTGCGTGCTTCACGCATTGCCATTGATCTCCATGCCGTTGTCCATGGCAATCACTGCCCGCGAGAAGGTTCTGAACATGCTGCCGTACATGATCATGCAGGTGGCAGTAAACTTGGTACTGGATTATCTGCTGATTCCAAAGTGGGGAATACCTGGGGCTGTATCTGCAGTGGCTCTCACATTTATTGTGACCATCCCGATCCGGCTTTGGGCGGTCAGGCAGATCCTCGGGGCGATACATTTTCCGGCGGCATTCTGTTTCCGCATCGTCTTGTCCGTCGTGGCGCTTGCAGGGGGACTGAGCTTTCTGTCGCCCTATTTGAATCTTGCAGGACTGTTTGGGGTGACGGTGCTATTTCTTGCATCGTATCTCGTGATTATCAAGAAATTAGGATTGATCAACGTGGCCGACAATGACGATTTGCAACTGCTTGCGATCGGCCGGCTGGGGAAAATAGTGCGATTGCTGTCCCGGGGTTCGGGAACGCTGCGGAAATCTGGAGAGAAGTCATCATGAAGATACTGATCGGTGGGGTACCATTTGGCCGGAACAACGTGGGCGACGAGGCTATTCTTGAATGTGTTGTCGCAATACTCAGGAAAACCTTTGTGGATGCCGTTCTGACCGTGAGCACTGACGATGGCGCGGAGACCGCCAGAAAGTTGAAAGTCAATACTGTGGAACTTTTCGGATTTGAGCCCCCTTATAGCCATGCGCGAATGGTACAGGTCATCCAAGAGCATGATGTTTTTGTCTGGGCAGGTGCGACAGGACTCTCTGATTATCCTGAGATTCCTTTAGAAATGTTGCGCCTTGCACAGGTAGCCGGGCGCAAGACTATCGTCTGGAACGTGGGGATGAACGATGAGCTTAATCCCGCTAAATACAGGGTTCTTCCCGGTAAAAAGCGGGTGCTTCTTTCTCTGCTTTCCCGTCTGACCCTGGGATGTTGGGATGGTGTGGCGTTGGTGGAAAAACATCGGGTTCGACGTGCGAAAACCGCGATAGCCTCTACGTTGGCTGCGGCCGATCTGGTGGTGGTGAGGGATCCTGAAAGCCGTGAGCAGGTGCTCCAAAGTGGAACCCGTGCAGAAGTGGTCGTGGGTGCGGACTCTGCCCTGTTGCTCAGTCCGACTCCAGTCATGGGGCTCAACCTTCCTTCAGAATTTTCGCAAGTATTGTCGTTTGGAGGAGCGAAAGTCGGGATCTGTGTTTCAGCCCAGCGGAAGATTGCCAACCTGGATAAATTAGTTGCGTATTGCGATGGCGTGGTCGAGAACGATACGCGGCGCATCGTGTTCATCCCGATGAACCCGATCACGGATGCGGGGCTCATGGATGGACTCCGGCGAAAGATGAAATGGTCAGACCGTGCCGCAGTTCTTACGGGGCGATATGAACCCGCGGAAATTCTGGCGATTACTTCGCAAATGGATCTGATCATATCGAGTCGACTTCATCTTATTATTCTTGCATCCATCGTTCATATTCCATTCATCGGAGTAAGTCGCGGTTCGAAGGTTGATAATTTCCTGAGACCATACGGATTGAAATCAGTCGGCAATGTCGAACAATGTGATTTCGACCGTTTGCGTCTTGAAACAGAGCGACTTCTGGCCGGGAAAGCCGCTTTTGCGGCGCAAAGCCGGGAGGTGCGTGAAGTGTTGCTGGAACGGTTGAATCAGGCCACCCTGCGACTGAAGGAGGTCTTGTCATGATCGCCATAACGAAGGTGGCCCACGTAATGCGTCGGTTTAGCCTGCAAAAGTGGGGGGGCACGGAAAGTGTGGTCTTCAACCTTGCTCGTGAATATACCCGTGAAGGTTTAGAGAGTCCCGTCTATTGCACAGAGATGTTTTCCAAGCCGGGCTGTGAACGGGTTGAACAGGTCCCTGTTCATCGGTTCCCGTACGTATTTCCCTGGTTTTTTCTGGGGAAAGAGGCCAAAGCCAAGCTTCGCTTGAAAGGGGGAAGCCCCCTCTCATTCTCTTTATTTCTGGCATTGTGGCGGGAACCGGGATTATCGCTGATTCATGCCCATGTTCAGCACCGCCTTGGGGGAGTCGCCCGGACTGTTGCCCGGCTTCGGGGCATTCCCTATGTTGTGAGCATCCACGGAGGTTATCTCACCCTTCCAGCGGAACAGACGGAAAAAATGCGCGACCCTTTCCGCGGCAAGCTCGAGTGGGGTAAGCTTTTTGGTTGGTTACTCGGGGCGCGTCGGGTGTTGACCGATGCTGATGCCATTATCTGCGTGGGCCGGGATGAGCATGAAATCATGCAGAAGAAATACCCTGGTAAATCCTATTATATGCCCAATGGCGTCAGGACGGAGCTATTCCGGAATGCCACACCTGAACCATTCCGGCAGAAGTTCGGACTGGAACCGGATGAGCCCTTTGTGCTTTGCGTTTCGAGAATCGATTACCAGAAAAATCAATTGCTCTTGGTTCGTGCATTTGCCCGGTTTGCGGCCCATCAACCCAAATGGAAGTTGGTTCTTGTGGGGCCTGTCACCGTGGAGCAGTACGGAGCCGAGATCAGGGAAGAAATAAGAAAGTCTGGCCTCGAATCGCGAGTACTCCTGATTCCCGGATTCCAACCTGACGATCCGTTACTGCCGAGCGCTTACAAGGCGGCCTCGGTGTTTGTTCTGCCAACTGTCCATGAACCATTTGGCATTGTAATTCTCGAAGCATGGGCCGCAGGTACTCCTGTCATTGCCACCCGTATCGGGGGTATCCCGGGGTTTACGCATGATGGGCGGGACATCCTGCTATTTGAAAAAAATGACGAGTCCGCTCTGGTCAGTCATCTGGATCGACTGGCAACTGATGAAGTGCTGCGAAGGGAGTTGGTCGCCGGTGCAACACAGGAAGTCAGCCACTACGACTGGATTGCAATTGCCCAAAGAATGCGTGACATTTACCGGCAAGCCAAGGAGCGGCATGCAGGAGGGGGGAAAGGATGAATATCGGGTTTTCTTCTTTTGTGTTGCAGGGGGGCAAAACCGGGGTGGCCTCCTACATCGTCAATCTACTCGATGCCTTGGAGCGTATGGATCGAACCAACACCTACGATGTCATGTTACCTGAGTCGGAGGAGGCGTTAATTCCGGTTCATTCTCCAAATTTTAAAAAAACAATGATTTCCGACAGATTATCCAAACCAGTCGCCAATATTCTTTGGCACAATCTATGTTTGCCCGGGCGCAGCCGACAGGAGCGATATGATCTGGTACATGTGCCGAGTTATCGGCGCCTGCCCTTGCTGAAAGGGACAAAAATCGTTGCGACGGTTCATGATCTGGCGACGCTTCATATTGACGCCAAGTATGATGCGGCACGCATGTTTTATAATCGACGGATTGTGCCTTCTTTGATTCGTCGTGCAGATCACATCATTACTGTGAGCCAATACACGGCTGATGATATCGTCAATCTGGTCGGCTATCCCAAAGAGCGGATTTCCGTGATCTATTCCGGCATCAACCAACGGTCATATTTTCCCGTTCCTGCAGCGGAGGCCCGTTTGAAATTGGCGGAGAAATATCGACTTGAATCACCGTTTATTGTTTTTGTGTCCCGCGTTGAGCATCCGGCAAAAAATCACGTCCGCCTGATTCAGGCGTTTGAGCGCCTGAAGGCGGCGCATCCGTCAGATATTAAACTGGTCCTTGCGGGAGCGGATTGGAATGGGGCGGACGTTGTGAAGGCTGTCGCGAGTGCAAGCCCGGTGGCTCGGGACATTATGTTCCCAGGATTTGTTCCGCTGTCGGATATTCCGTTTTTCTACTCGGCCTGTGAGCTGATGGTTTACCCCTCGCTCTTTGAGGGGTTCGGGTTTCCCATTGTTGAGGCATTAGCCTGTGGTGCCCCTGTAATTTGCTCAAATACATCGTCCATGCAGGAGATCGCGGCTGATTTTGTTCAGAAGTTTGATCCGCTCAACATTGATGAGATGCTGGCGCGGATGGAAGACGCATTGAAACGGGGGCACGACGCGGAACTGTCGGCCCGCGGTCAGGCTTATTCCGCAGGTTTTAATTGGGATCAAACGGCTCAGAAAGTCATGGAAGTTTACAGGAAAGTGGGGACAACATCATATGGGAACTGATAAATCCGCAGCGGTCATCATGCGATCTAAGAATGAAATGCCATATGCGATTACGGCGCTGAAGCGCTTGTTTGTTCAAACCTGGAAAGACTTTACGCTGTATAACGTGGATTCAGGATCAACGGATGGAACGGTGGCGCAGATCAAACTCTATAACTCGACCCGTTTGGAAGAGATTTCGCCGAAATCTTATGTGCCGGGCAAGGTCTTGAACGAGATGATCTCCAAAACGACTGAGCCGATTGTCGTCTTCTTAAATGCGGATGCCATTCCTGGTGACGACCACTGGTTGGAACGGTTGCTAAAACCGATTGTGGAGGGCCGAGCGGATGCGGTGATGAGCAAACAAACGCCCCGTGATGACGCTCGCTTCATCGTAAAATATGACTATCGGAGGGCCTATGACCCGCGGAACATCAAGGAGGAAAACGAAGATTTCTTTTCAGCAGTGGCGTGCGCTTTCCGGCGGGAGTTGTGGGACAAGCTGAAATTCCCGGAGTCTGGCTATGCCGAAGATCTGGCTTGGGCGCGAGAGTGCCGATTGCAGGGAGCAAGATTCAAATTAGTGTTGGATTCCGATGTAGAGCACTCGCATAATTATACGATTAAGGAACTCTATCGAAAAAAATTCCGTCATGGTCAGACCTACCTTCGAATCTACGGGTTGAAGCCGGGGTGTTTTTACCAGGCCTATAAATGCATAAGGGAACTGGTGCGTGATTTCGTGTATGCGGTTTCCCGGGGGCGATTGGATACGATTCCCTATAATCTGGTGTATCGCATAACCATACATCTGGCGTTGTACAAGGGATCCCGGGCCTGATGAGAACGGGTATTTGATGGAAATGAATAGGATCGATTCATGAGCAAATATACACTGAGAGGGTCTGCTGAACTTGATGCGAAAATCGATACTGACCTCAATCGCATCAGCGAGGCGGTACGCGGATCTCGCTTTGGTTCACTATATCGTGCCTTGATTTTGATAGGTGGGTACGGGCGGGGGGAGGGGACCCCATTCATCGTCAAGGGGAAGCAGGTTCCCTTTAACGATTACGACCTGGTGGTGGTCTCAAAATCCCTCAGTTGCCGTCAGCGGACGGAGGTTCAGTCTGATTTAAGGCACTGGGAGGTAACGCTTTCCAGCGAATTGAATCTGCCGGTTGACTTGTGTCTGTATCCCGACAACGTGTTCTGTCAGGCCGAGTTTTCACTGCTGAATTATGAAATGAAATATGGCCACCTCGTGGTCTGGGGAGAACCGGATATTGTCCGGCATATGCCTGATTATCAGCATCATTTAATTCCTTTATCCGAAGGGACCCGTCTCTTGATGAATCGGGGGAAACTTCTGTTGGACGTGCGTCGGGCTTTGCGAGACAAGACCTCCTTCACGGACGAGGAACGAATCCGCTATATCAAGTTTCTTTTCAAGGCCTTATTGGCTTTCGGGGATTGTACGCTTCTAGTTTACGCTGATTATGACCTCAGGTACTCAGTAAAAAAAGAACGGATTTTGAAATACTTGAATGCTGATATGCCGGATCCGGAGTTTATGGTCGAGGGATACCGGCGGGCCGTGGAGTATAAAGAGTGGGGCGACTTCCAGTCACTGGCCCCGGAGGCGTGGCGTGAGGAATTCGACCGTATTCGCCGATATTACGTCCGCTTTATCCAGTGGTATGAAGGGCGTCGCCTGGCGGCCGATGTATCGACGCCTGCGGGCTATCTGGCGGCATTGGTCGTATCCGGAAGGGAGTGTGGCGTAGGGAAAGCGCTGTTGCTCAACCTGCGGCTTTTTGGATATCGTGCTTTCGCGTGCCGTGCTGGCTTTCTGGGGCTGCATCCCCGGGCGCGACTGTACATGGCCTTGCCGCTACTTCTGGGGGATTCATCTCCGTCCGAACAGTTGCAAGGCTTGCTGTCTTCGGTTTCAGGGCAACGTGAGGCGATTGAATCACAGTTCTACAGGCTTCAGAAAAGGATTTCATGAATCATAAAAAACTAGCTCTGTTTATATTTATTGACGCATTTGGTTGGGAGGTCTACCAGCGGAATCGTTTTTTTTTGCAAGGCCTGGTTAAAGATTCTAAAAAACTGGAAACTATTCTGGGATACTCATCGGCCTGTGATCCCTCCATCATTTCCGGGTTGCTTCCCAGCGAGCATCGCATGTGGTCATCTTTTTTCTATTCCCCAAAGACCTGTCCGTACCGGTGGTTGAGATGGTTGCAGATTCTGCCCGATTCCATTTTCAGTCGTGGACGGGTACGCCACTGGATGAGCAAGCTGATCAAGAAGCTCCATGGATTTACGGGTTATTTCATGTTGTACAGCGTGCCGTTCAAGTATCTACCCTTGTTTGATTATTCTGAGACGCGCAGCATCTGGCGTGAGGGGGTTTTGAAAGGTACAACAGTGTTTAACCGGTTGGACAAGGCCGGTCTTCCATATTTCGTGCATCGGAGCGGAACTTCGGACGAAGCCCGTTTCAGCCAGCTTAAAGGAATGTTGGCTGGAGCTGAGATTCCATTCGCCTATGTGTCACTGGGGAAACTCGATGCATTGATGCACAAGGTCGGAAACCAAGGCGAGGGGGTGACGGAACTCATCCGTTGGTATGACACTAAAGTCCGGGAGTTGATTGTGACTGCAGAAGCCTCTTATCAGGAAGTGTCCTGGTATGTGTTTACGGACCATGGCATGCATAACACGACGGGTGAATATGATCTGGCGCGCGATGTGGAGCGGTTGGAGCTCCGTTACGGAAAGGATTATGTGGCGTTTTATGATGCCACGATGGCTCGTGTCTGGTTTCTGAACGACTTGGCCCGCGTAAAGATTACCGCCCTGCTTTCGTCCCATTCCCAAGGACGCATCATGCCTGATGAGGAGCTGAAATCGCTTGGGGTCTATTTCGAGGATCACCTTTACGGTGACCTCGTTTTCCTGATGAATTCTTCCCTCCAGATTGTCCCGAGTTTTATGGGAAACAAAAGGGTGGCGGGACTTCATGGCTTTCATCCGAAGGATGCGGATTCTTTTGCGACGTTGCTCAGCAATCGTTCCATTCCGGAAGAAGTCCGGCGTATTCATCATATCCATAGCCTGATGATGCGTGAAATTCCCGAACTCACCCGGACTTAGTCGAAGTGTTGCTCGTTGCAAGCGTATTGGATTTGGTGTCTTTCCAGACGCCCTTAAGTTGTCCGGATTTCAACTTCGAGTTGGCTGCCAACAGGACAACGGCGTCCATCATAAATCCGAGACAAGCCACTGGCAGCTTCATTAGGGTTTGGGCAGGAGTGAGATTTTTGAGTCTCTGGAACCGGACAGCCAATGCGCCGGGATACATGACCCACCAGCCACTTTGGGCCACCCGCTCGGCAATGAGCGAGCGATACCAGTTCGGGTCGCGGGCGTTGTTATCCCTGATAATTTCTCCGGCGTTCTGTACGCCGATGCGCTCTTTCAGGTAATCACGGAGATAGCTATAGATGGCATGCGCAACCTGCTGGCGGCGTTGATTATAGAATACATCCCGAACCCGGGTGTATGACTCGAAGATGTGGGAAGCATTTGGGGCGCGTATCACACACCGGTTATCTGATGGCTGCCGGTATAGATCTGTGCAGACCATGAACTTAATAAAACCATCTTCTGTCATCAGACCGGGGGGCATGTAAATACCTCGGAGAACCGAGCCTCGGGCGCAATACAATTGACCGGTTATCTGGGCGGGAGCGGCCTGTGTCATCTGACCGATTGCCAGTGAAACCCGGTCAAAAATGGATTTGTGCTTTTTGAATTGAACATGTTTTTGAGGCAGGTCAGTTGAGACTTGCGCAACGGGGTTTTGTTCCAGGACAGTTACCATATTGGATAATGTGTCAGGGTTGGAAAACGTGATGTCTGCATCCATCAGTATATAATAATCCGTATTCTGGTCTGAAAATGTATGGATATAGTGATTCCACGCATTTGCTTTACCCGCTTCCTCCAGGATGTTCACCGACAAGGTCAGATTTGTTATGGGATAAGGCGCGGCTAAAGTCCCTAGCGTTGTTCGTGCGATTTCCTCTGTGTTGTCAGAGCATCCATTTGGAACGACGATGATTTCAAGACAAACATTCCGGGTGAGGAGGTGCTTCAGCAGGCTTTGCTCAAAAAGTGAGGTCAGGCTGGTCGCGATGATTTCAGATTCATTCCATGCCATGATGCCGATACTGATTTTCATCAGGCGCTGCCTCTTTCGTCGAACGGTTTTTGATTGTTCAGAAACGTAATCATAGTGCAGAGTTAGGTTTATAGAAAGCAAATCCAGCTTTAGAGGTATTATGAATATAATTCTTATGTTTGTAGTTTGGCTGTCACTCGTGATGGTCAGTCCCTTGTCACAGGCAGGAAAGTCGGTAGATCGTGTCTGGGTTCTCTCATCTGAGTGGGTCGTATTAGCCAACGATTACATGGATGAAACAGACACTCAGATGTATGCCGCTAATAAATCTGTATTTGACCGTTTGCTGGTAGAACAAGAGGCATTAGAGCAGGGGAAGATTCCCGATTGGCCTGTTTTGAAGCAGCGGTCTTCGTTGTGGGCCCGGTTGTACGTGGAAATGTCAGAGCAACATCGGTGGGCCCGGGAGCTGGATGCTTTTTCCATCGAGGAGGATAGCACAAGCGGCGAAACGCGCAGCAGGAGTCCACGGCAAGCAGTCTCCTGGGTTAATGAACTGGGTGATCGTGTTGATGTGGCTCAATCACCACTCCGGGCCTGTGCTGACTATGAGGTGGGGCATTATTCATATTTACGACTACCGTATGCCATGACCAATGGCAGCGCCCTTCGTATCAGACAAAAGGACGGACGGGTGGCGTTAATCAATTTTAATGACAATACCCTGATATCACCTGCGATCAAGGTCAACCAGGCGGGATATTTATGTGATGCTCACGAGAGATATGCCTATTTGGGCGCGTGGATTCCCACGATTGGACCCGTAGATTACAGCGGTTTAAAATCATTCGAACTGTGTCGCGAGGAAGATGGACAAAGTGTCTGGCAGGGAATACTGAGCGTCAGATCCACGAACCTGACCTATTCAGGAGAGATTGTGTATGAAATGGATTTCAGCGCAATGCATGGGAGTGGCCGTTTCTACATCCGCGTTCCAGGGTTGGGGCGATCGTGGCCTTTCGTGATCGGCCCTACGGCCTTAGGTGAAGCCTTCTACGTTGCTGCGAGGGGGTTTTACCATCAGCGGTGTGGATGTAAACTTGAGCAACCTTATACCGCTTGGACACGTGGCCGTTGTCATCTACCGCCAGTGTTTGCATGTAGTATGGTGGGCAATGGCGGGGATATCTGGAAAGATTCCTCCGGGCGGGTCGTCAAGGACATTAAAGGGTTGGATTTTGAGGTGATCAAAGCCACGGGGGATTCCTCGATAGCCTATGACATCTGGGGAGGATGGCACGATGCGGCTGATTATGATCGCCGCCAGAGTCATCACTTTGCGGCATGGGACCTGATGGGGGTCTATGAATTAAATCCCCTGGCGTTTTTAGATGGACAGCTCAACCTTCCTGAAAGCGGCAATGGGGTTCCGGATTTGCTGGATGAAGTCGATTATGGTCTTGAGGTGTGGCGGCGGGCACAACGACCGGATGGAGCTGTATGCGGGCGTATTGAAACGGTGAGCCATCCCAACCACCGGGGGATGCCCGACGAGGAACACACTCCGTTTTTCAAATCCGTGGAAACCCGTGAGAGCACATTGTACTACGCGGCATCTGCCGCCCAGTTGGGCTGGTTGCTCCGCCCCTTTGATCGCCGAAAGTCAGATGAGTGGGTTGAGTCAGCGACCCGTGCTTATGCATGGGCAGTACGCACGAACAGGCATCCCGCATCCATGGCTGTCACCGTGATCGAGAAAAACAGAATCCTGCCGGATGGAAAGCGGGAGTTGTTTTGGAACGAGTCTCCGGATGCACATTTATTTGCCGGTTTCCATGCGGCTTTACAACTCTATCGAGTTACCTCCAACGAAACGTATCGGGCCGAATTGGTGCAATCCTTCATGCCCTATGCACTCCGGTTTTTTGATAGTTATCCCAATTATATATTTCAATCATGGGGGGTTTTTGAGGTGGCAACCTGGCAAGGGGGGGGGATGCCTGAAACTGATCGCCGCCGAGCCACCGAGATGCTTATTGCTCGCGCAGATGAGGCTGTGCGAGAGCAAGAGGCCACACCGTACCGGCACCCTTGGAATCCACAAAAAAGCCGGCGCTGGGGGGCGGCCTTGTCCGCAACGCAGGCCCGATATTGTATCCTTGCATGGAAATTGACTGGAAAAGAGCGTTACCGCACGGCCGCCCTGCATAGCGCCGACTTTCATTTGGGGTGCAATGCCCTGGGATTGAGCCAAACCACGGGACTGGGCTCGTATTCCATTGGCATGGTGCAGGATGCTGAAAGCCGCGCGGACGGCTTGTTAGAGCCGGTGCCGGGCATAACCCCGTATGGCATTGTTTCCGTGCCAGCTGGTGAGCGTAATCATGTTTACAGCATGACCGTGGGCACGTCTCAGGCGAGCCATCCGGACTATTTTCTGCCACCACCATTTGATGTGCCCAAACCGCCCATCCCCTTATGGCGGCAATATGGACCCAATGGCTGGCATGACCCTCTCAATAACGAGTTCACCCTGCAGGAAACATTAAGCCCCTTGGTATTATTGTTTGGGTCCCTGCTGGGCCCGGGGTGGCAACCATCTGAGGAACTCAAGAATCGCGTGCCCAAGTCACGGAGTGAAATGAATGGATATTTCTGGTTACCCTGATCGGGGTCCGTTCGCTAGATCAGATCGGGAAGATGAGTATTTGGCAGGAGATCGATTCCGAGTGCACTCTTGAAAAAATATAATATCAGGAAGGCCAGTGTTCCCAGTGCCAGGATCGCGATGAACAGCAGCAGAATTCCGATAACGGCTAAGCTAATAAGTTTTCCGGCATTGGATATATTCAGTCGGATTCGAGCCAGGTTTTCGCGGCGACCCGCAACCTTGTATTGCATAAAGGCCTCTTCCACCAATTGAATTACCTCATTGTTTCTGAACGGTTTGACAAGGAAGCGGAAGAGATGTCCTTTGTTGATAGCGTCCAGCAGCAGTTCTGTTTTGATGTCTCCGGTGACCAGGATTCGCTGAATGAGAGGGTTCGATTTTGCCACACGCGTTAAAAAGGTCAGTCCTTTTTCATCTTCCAAATGGTGGTCGCACAAAATGACCTGTACGGGCTGCGACAGGAGAATGGTCTGGGCATCCCGAACAGTTGAGGCTGTAAAAACTTGATTGGATGAGCCTAGTAATGTGTTTAAAAGTTGTAAAATAATCGGATCATCATCAACGATCAGAACGATACGTTTGTCTTGGTCTTGACTGCGGGAAGTCATAGCCGCTGATCCTCAAAACTGCAATTGTGAATCGATGAGTTAATGCTCAAGCTGTATATATAAGCGTGTACATGAAGTCAATAGCGGCTAAATAGACAGCCGATACCCAATACCTGGTTCGGTTTTGATGAGCTTGGTAGAGTCGGATGAAGTCTTGATTTTCTTGCGAAGATGATTCATATATACGCGCAGGTATTGGGATTGCTCTTCCGCCTGCGGTCCCCAGACTTCTCGTAGTAACTGCCGGTGCGTGACCACCTTGCCGTGATTCTGCGCCAATATCCGGAGCAAAGCGTATTCCGTAGATGTGAGATGGATCTCTGCACCATTTGTTGTGACCCGACGTGCACCGAAATCCAATCGCAAGGAACCGGTTTGGTAGGCCGATTCAGCGGGTTCTGACGGAGAGTGCCGTCGGATGGCGCGTAAGCGGGCAGCTAGCTCAGAGGCATGAAACGGCTTGGTGAGATAGTCATCAGCTCCGTGATCAAGCGCCTCAACTTTCTGATCAATATCCTGGCTGACAGAAAGCACTAAAACGGGGGTTGAGCTCCATTCACGGAGGCGTTTCAAAACTTCAGTCCCGTCCAGATCAGGTAAGCCGAGGTCGAGAATGATGACATCAGGACGGCGATACACGGCGGCCGATAACCCTGCTTGTCCCGTTTCGGCTTCAAATACCCGATACCCTTCCGCTTCAAGTGCAAGTTTAAGGAAACGGCGGATTTGAACTTCGTCGTCAATCACCAAGGCCACGGGTTGAGAAGTGGAGTCTGTCATATACTTTCCGGAATATTCTTCATTTCAACGGGAATACGCAATGTGAAGGTGGCTCCCCGATCGGGATTATTCACGGCGGATACGGTGCCGTTCAGTGCGGTCATCAGGCCTCGGACAATGGACAAACCCAGTCCGATCCCCCCCCGATGGCGCTTTGGTGCCCCGGTAAAACTTCTCGAAAATGCGGTTTTCTCCGCCCTGCGGGAGTCCGGGCCCTTGGTCTGATACCTTGAGGACAAGATGAGCCTCGTCCACCTGTGCTGAAATCGTAATTTCCGAGCCTGGTTCAGTGTAAAGGGCGGCATTGGCGGTAAGGTTGGCCAGTGCTTGCTCCATAAATCCGCTTTCGACTTTGACGGACGGAAGGTCATTGGGGATCAGAATGCGCATCCGATGCCGGGAGATCAGGTCGCTCACCTGTTGCTGGGCGGAAGAGATCATTTCATCTACGTCGCACCAGACTGGTGCGATGGTGAAGCGTCCGGACTCAATACGGGTCATGCTGAGCAGATTGTCCACGATACGGCCCAGTCCCCCGGGATGGGGCGCGTAGAGCAGCCCGAACATGGCCGGAAGTATGGCGAAGTACTTGGCGACATCATTGGCAATACTGAAGGTCGTCAGGGCGCCGCGAGTCATGAGAAGCTGTTTGCCGATTTCGACTACCTCAATCAGTTTGGTTGGATTACTTTCCAGATCCACCAATTCCCGGCTTCCCGTGCCGCCTGGGTGCCGGTGTTCATCGCGACTCCGACATCAGCCTGGGCGAGGGCAGGGGCATCATTGGTGCCGTCGCCGATCATGGCAATTAGCCTGCCATCGGCCTGTTCCTGACGGATGCGCGCCAATTTGTCCTCGAGCGGGGATGAGTTCCGTCGCCATGCGATTGCCCAAGGTGATGGTTCCGGTCTTGTCGAGGAGCAACACATCCACATCGCCTGCGGCTTCCACGGCCCGTCCGCTTGTGGCCAGCACGTTACGACGCATGAGCCGGTCAATGCCGGCAATCCCGATGGCACTGAGTAATCCACCGATCGTGGTGGGAATCAAACACACGATCAAGGCCAGTAAAACCGGCAATGACGTAAGAACCACACCGGACTGACCTGCTGCGCGTTCCTTAAATGCCGCAAATATTGGCAGGGTTAGAACCACCAGAATAAACAAGGCCGTCAGGCTGATTAGCACGATGTTAAGTGCGATTTCGTTTGGGGTTTTCTGCCGTCGTGCGCCTTCAATCATGGCGATCATCCGATCCAGAAAGAAGTGGCCGGGTTCGGCAGTAACCCTTACTGCGATACGGTCACTGATGACCCTGGTTCCACCCGTGACAGCACTCCGGTCGCCCCCGCTTTCTCTAATGGCGGGGGCCGATTCACCGGTGATGGCCGATTCATCCACAGTCGCAATTCCCTCCACAATTTCGCCATCCGCGGGAATGATGTCTCCCGTCTCGCAGACAAAGAAGTTGCCTATTTTCAGGTCGGTGGCAATTACGGCGCTTTCCGTTCCTTGGTCAAAGCGTCGTGCCATGGTAGTGGTCCGCATTTTACGTAATGCATCGGCATGCGCCTTGCCCCGTCCTTCGGCCATGGCTTCGGCGAAGTTGGCAAACAAGCAGGTGAACCAGAGCCAGAGCGCAAGTTGAAGATTAATAGGCGTAGAGGATTTCACTCAGACCATGCGGGCCCGAATTGGCGGGGCCCGCCAGTCCTGCCGACACGCTGGCCGCAATGGCTGACCCTAAGCGGTATCAGGCCCGCCAGCGGCATGAAACTGTCATGCATGGCGTTCACCGCACCGCAGGAGGTGCCGGTGGTGGCCGTGGCAAACAGCACGCTGTTCATGACTCCGAACCGTGTTTCCTTTCCTTCCAATTGGGGCAATAGGTTGGCGGTCACTGGATTCGGTTGCGATTCTGCCCACAGACTTCCATGAAATTTGAGAGTAGCGTGGGATTTTCGAAGGGGTGGGTAGTATTCTGTCAGAAAAAACCACCAAACTCAAGAAATCAGGTTTTTGAACCTGATTTCTTGAGTGGTGGTAGTGCCGTAATTTGGCAGCGTAGTTCTGTGCCGACTTATCGTGCGGCCCAGAGCATGGCTCTCAGTACGATCTCGCGTGCTTCAGGAACATCGAAGTCCTTGTTCGTATGGCCCCAGCAGGCGACGAATACCTTACCTTTACCCCATGTTTTGGTGTAAGCGTAGGGCATCACGGTGCCAGCCTTGTAAAGATCAGCATCGCCATATTCCCCTGTGAACACCGTGTTGCAAAGAACGTGAACACCCGGGTCGACGTGAATGTAGTATTGCTCGGTGTTGGGCATGGTGAAATCCTTCAGGCCCTTCACAATGGGGTGCTGGGGATCCACGATCGCTACCTTGTAAGAGGGAATGCAATTACCCGGATGGGCCACCCATTGTCCACCGGTCATCCACTGGTATTCAGTGTTTTCCCGGAAGGAGTCGATGATGCCGCCATGCCAGCCGACGATTCCAGCGCCTGCACGCACCGCGTCCAATAATCCCTTGGATTGAGGACCTTCGATCTTGGCCATGGTCCAGCACGGGATGATTAAATCCTGCGCCGCCATCAGATCCTTGTTGGCATAGCTATCCAATTTGTCCGAAACCATTACTTCAAAACCACGCTCAGCTAAAAGGGGCGCGAAAACATCAACCGATGCCTTAGGCGTGTGCCCATCCCAACCACCCCAAACAATAAGTGCTTTTTTCATATAATTATTTATTTCCTATTAACATTAATCATCCAACATTCCCGGCATCAGCCCCATCGGCAGCGCTGCAGGTTGCTTGCAGGTACTGGTGAGCGTGATCGCCTTGCCTTTCGCCGAAGCATCGGCGGCGGCCTCCATGGCATCAAGCACATGGAGGGCCAGTTCACCGCTCGCACGGTGCGGGCGACCAGACTTGATGGCGTTGGCCATGTCGGCTACACCAATACTGCGGCTGTTGTCCGTATATCCATGGGTCAACGGCACTTCCTGCCAGCCTTTACCTTTACCGCCGATGAGAACAGGGCCACCGAAACCGTTCGGGTCTGGCACACTGAGTGTACCTTCGGTGCCGTAGATCTCGATGCGCGGTAACTGTGCGCCTTTGCAATCAAAGGACATAATCATGGAGCAAATCGCGCCCTGAGCGAAGTCCAAGACTGATGCGTAGTGAGTGAGCGCTTTGACCTTCATGATCTTGCCGCATTGGGGCTGGCTGGTGATCATGCGCTCGCTATGTGTCGTGCGAGCCGAACCGCTCACGCGTTTGATCGGTCCCAGAAGATTAACAAGTGCTGTCAGGTAGTAGGGTCCCATGTCCAACATCGGTCCGCCACCGAGGTCGTAGTAAAACTCGGGCTGCGGATGCCAGCTCTCATGTCCCGCGCACAGCATAAACGCCGAGGCGGCGACAGGTTTGCCGATCCAACCGTCGTCGATCAACTTCCGGCAGGTTTGGATACCACCACCGAAAAAGGTGTCAGGAGCCGAGCCGACGCGCAGCTTTTTCGCCTTGGCCATCGCGATGATTTTCTCGCCATCTTTACGTGTGACCGCCAACGGCTTTTCGCCATAGACGTGTTTTCCCGCCGCCAGTGCCGCAAGAGCCACTTCTGCGTGAGCTTTGGGAATGGTCAGATTGACCACGATTTCGATTTCGGGATCCGCCAGCAATTCTTTGACGGTGCAGGCCTTCGTAATTTTGAATTCCTCAGCCTTGGCTTTGGCGCGATTTATGTCCAAATCGGCACAAGCTGCAATTTCGAGGTTTTTGAAGGTTTTACCGGCCGAAAAATAGGCCCCGCTGATATTACCACACCCAATTACGCCAATCTTTGTTCGTTGCATTTTTAATTTCCTTTTTTGAAAAATACTTACGCGTTGACTCAATTACGTCAAAATACTTATGCGTTGACTCAATAACAATGCACATTATGATCATTGTTATGGATTATATTTTCAATCGGTTGATGCATATCGGTCATCTTCCCCGACGCTTTCCATCGGTTTTGGCCGTGGACAATATCGGGTACATTCCTCACAAGACTGGGTGGATACGGCATCGGTTCAGTTCCTATAATTTTTCGTTTATTCTCAGTGGAGGAGGTGAATATTGGTGTGAGGGCCGTTTATGGCCTGTCCAGGCCCCCTGTGTGATTACCCAGGCACCAGGTTTGCAGTACGAGTATGGGCCCAGTGGTCAATGGACAGAGTGGGAGGAATTATTTCTGATCTACAACCAGAACCGGATACCTGCCTTGGAAAAAATGGGGCTGATCCGGCGCGATGTCCCTGCCTGGAACATCAAGGATACCGGTCCAACGCGAGCCCTGCTCCTGGAATTAAAGCAAGTGGATGCAAGTGGACAGGATGATGGATTTGCTGACCGCATTGATCGGCTGTGTGAATCCATGGTGATCGAGAGCATTCTGGGGGAAACGCGGGAATCCGTGCCCCCGGAAGCGCGGGCCATTCTGGAAATTCGAGATACGGTGAAATCGCATTTTCTGGAGTATCACGATTATCACGCATTAGCGCGTAAAAATGGGCTTTCGATCTCTACGTTCCGTCGGCGTTGGCAGGAGTTGGTGGGGGAACCCCCCGCGCGTTATGCGATGCGGTTGAAGATAGAGAAGGCCTGTCGGCTGCTAGTTGAAACCCGCATGAAGGTTGGTGAGATCGCGGAAGTCTTGGGCTTTAGCGATCCCTTATATTTCTCCCGACGTTTCCGCTTGGAAACGGGTGTCACCGCCGCTGAATATCGGAATACCCATCAATCTCCGCTCTCGTTTAATCCATAATGGATGACACTGTTGGCATGCCAGCCCATCTTCATGTCGTGTTCGTTGCATGGGGGTTGGGCTTCGGGCCAGAAGAGTTGGCTGTAGTATTGCGAAGTTGACAATGAGAGAGTTTGGTTGGAACATCCCCCGTTTCGGATCGGCTCAGAGTTGAGTGTGCGGCCGGGAGGATGGAATATGAACGGAGAGAGCTATGCTTGAGTTAACAGTAAAAGAAGTTTGGAATGCGCTTTCGGGGACGGAAAAAGATGATGCCTGTTTGGCTTTTTTGGAGGGTAAGGATACCTTCAGCCGGGATGTTTTGACGCGAGTGACGCAGGAATTGGCTGGGGCCTTAAAATTCAGGGAAACCTTTTTGAAGCGGTTGCCCATTCGGGAAAAGGCCCGCCATTTGCGTCGGTTGACCGACAGTCCTACGCTTCGTCATGTTTGTGATGATCTGCTGCGTTCTTGGGTGGTGAGCCGCAAGACGCCCATGCTGGTGTGTTTTGTTGAGGCGCAGGGGCTGAAACATACCAATGGAATTCTTGATGACAATGTTACTCAGGCGGATCTGAAGTCTGTTAAAAAAGGAGTTCTTGCCGTTCTTGAGAAATTTCCGCCTCGTGAAGTGGCCCTCTATATGGGCATCATGTTGACGGTCGGTGGGGATTTCTGGGTTGGGCTGCCCGAGGTGGTTGAAATGGAATTTCCCGGGATGAAGGCTGCTTTGATTCAGTAGGCCGTGTGGGCAGTGATTGCTTACTGTCTGCTGCCCGCTGTCAACTGACTACTGCGCCTGTTCCATGGCTTGTTTCATAAGGGCGCCAAAATCAATTTTTGGGTGTGACGCTTTCTTGGATTTGGACTTTCCTTTGGGTTGCTCCTCCTCATTTCCGGTCGTCATGTGGAGGCTCATTTCCTGATAATCCGCGGGGATTTCAAAAGACACCGCGTCGGTCCTAACCGTTTTAATTTCAGTGACTTCCATGCTGGATTTGGAGACGCTGATTTTGCCCTCGCTATTCGTCGTTGTTGTAATCGAAAGCGTTTTCACGGGAAACCCTTTCATTTTGTTTTTTTCAGACTGGATCAACTGATCCATGCTTTGATTGTTTGTCTTGGGCGTTTTCCCTACCCAGGCACCAAGAGCAGATAAGTCGATCTTAGTGGTTGCCCAGCTCTCATCGTCCTTGGAAATGGAGCTTTCGTTTTTAAAGCCCATGACGTTCATGGAGACGCGGTAGGAGGTACGAAGCTTGTAATGACGGGTAGGGTACCCGAGGATAGCGGGGCCAGATTCATCCAGGATTGTCTCAACCTTTGGATCGGTGATTTTCATTTGCAGCATGTTGCCCATAGCTCCTGCCATATTCATCATGGAGTCCATATCCCATTTCATGTAGGCCTTGTTGTCAGGCATGACCATAATGAATGTTTTGCCGCTATCTTGCGTCAGGAGGTAGCTGCCTTTCTCGGCGCCGGGAACCTGGCCTTCTGTGAAATCGATTCGGGCCTTACTGGATTCGCTTGTCATTTTGACAACGTTGTTCGCCGCTTCCTTTTTGCCATGACTGTCGGCATCTGAAACTGTTTTTACGGTAATCTGGTATCCCGCATAGGCCTGACAAACCCACACGCTGGCGAGAAGGGTGATAAAAATCTGTTTGGTGATTCTCATTGAGCTCATTCTCCTGTAAGGAACATGTGGTGTTGAAAGATTTAAAAATTTATCCGTGACGCGTTTTGGGAGGATGCTGAGGACAGTCGGAGACTTCCTTTTTCGCCTGCTCATAGCATTCAGGACAGAGTCCGTGGCTGATCCGGGCCAGGGAATGCTCGCCTAGGTATTGATCCAAATGTGCCCAGACCGTCTCATCTATACGCATTTTCCGGCAGTGTGAACAGACTACGATCAGTTGTGTGATGATTCGTTTCTGCTGGATATAGGTGTGTCCGACCGTGATAATTGCAACAACCATCACCCCGATTGTCAGTCCGCATCCCCGGTAGAAATTAGGGGTTTCTGGTCGGATGTTAAACCAGAGAGCTGACAAATCCAGCACTTCGTTAACCCAGATCAGCAGGGTTAGCATAAAAAACGACATAAGTTGCCAGAACGCAACCATGAAAAAGCCGTCTTGGTTTATACGGGAATGCCGACGCCTTGAGAATAATATGGAGTTCATGATGTTATAACCCGATTAACTGATATTTTTTAAAAATATCACTTTAAGCTGGCCAGAGCAATACAATCTCCAATTTAGAATAAGAGTTTGATTGCGCCTAGCGCTGCAAAGATTTGAACCAGTTGTTCGAAGATTTTTCGAGGAATGTGGCGGGCGAACCGGATTCCTGCACAGGCACCGATCGCAATGAATGGCAGGAGCATGGCATTGAAGGTCAATGAGGGAAGGGTGATCAGTCCCAATTGGGCGCTAAAAGGAACTTTGAAGGTGTTGACGAGTAGAAAAAACCATGCGCTCGTCCCAATAAAGGCCGTGGTTGGGAGTTCCATCGCCAGAAGATAAATGCCCATAATGGGTCCGGCCGCATTGGCCATCATCGTGGTAAACCCGGCAAGGAGGCCAATCAGGATTGCCGCACCGTGGTGGTGGGGAATCCGGCTTACGGGATTTGCAAATCGTTGCCTCCATAAGTTCAATGCCAGCATAAACAGTACAATACCCCCGATGAGCGGGCGAATTTGCGCATCATTCAGATGATCCATTGAAAGCCACCCGGCAATAATGCCGAGGATTGTCCAGGGAAAGAGGCGTATCAGTCTTGGCCAATCGGCGTGACGCCGGTAATAGAGTACGCCAATCACATCTCCGGCGATGAGCATGGGGAGGATAAAACCAGTTGAAATTTTGGCGGGTATTACGGCCGCGACGATGGGTACGGCGAGAATGCCAAAGCCGGGAAGTCCGCTTTTTGCCAGACCAATAATAACGGCGGCAAACGCCATAATCATCCATTGAAATACCGAAAGTTCACTCATGCATAGTCGCCTTGAAGAAAAAGGTTGTTTTCAGTGAGCTTGATTTATAAATGAATTAGAGTCATACATCAATATGTGACGCTTGAGATAGAGAGGATTGAACTGGCTCAGGGTGCTACAAACTTGCATTACCGAGCAATGTATTGTTACAAAATTGTAGTTAACGTGCATTGTTTCGAGTGTTCTTTAATTTTGTAATCAATCGTTAGGTATTGTATTTGAAGTGGTTGCGGAATGAATAAATAATTTTGGCACAGTACCTGCTAAATAAAAATTTCAAGTTTTGGGTTGGTTTTTAGAATAACAAAAAGGAGCCTATATATATGAATGATTGTTGTGATTCAGTAAAAAAACAATCCCTCCCGGAAATGTTTGGATCGAATGTTTTTAGTGATGTGGTGATGCGTGCGCGTCTCCCTAAGAATGTTTACAAAAAGTTGCGAGCGACCATTGACGAAGGCAAGGAGTTGGATCCCACCATTGCTGATGTTGTGGCTAACGCCATGAAAGATTGGGCGATTGAGAAGGGGGCTACGCATTATTGCCATTGGTTCCAGCCTATGACTGGTATCACCGCGGAAAAACATGACGCGTTCATTTCCCCGACTGCGGACGGACGGATCATGATGGAATTCAGTGGCAAAGAATTGACGCAGGGCGAACCCGATGCGTCGTCGTTTCCGTCAGGAGGAATCCGGGCAACTTTTGAAGCACGTGGTTATACCGTGTGGGATTGCACCTCGCCGGTTTTCGTCAAGACCGATGGCTCGAATACCACTTTGTTCATTCCCACTTCTTTTGCGTCCTATACGGGGGAGGCGTTGGATAAAAAGACGCCGTTGTTGCGTTCGATGCAGGTTTTGAATAAGCAGGGAATGCGTGTTTTGAAAGCCCTGGGCAACGACACGAGTAAGCGTGTGATCACAACGCTCGGTGGCGAGCAGGAATATTTCCTGATTGACCGGCAGTTTGTTGAAAAACGTGCGGATTTACGGTATGCTGGCCGCACCTTATTCGGTGCGCCTCCACCCAAAGGGCAAGAACTGGAAGATCAGTATTTTGGTGCGATTCATGAGCGTGTAGCTTCATTCATGGCGGATCTGAATGATGAGCTTTGGAAGATGGGTGTGTCGGCCAAAACTCAGCATAACGAGGTGGCCCCTGCACAGCATGAGCTTGCTCCCGTTTATGCCACGGTAAACATCGGTGTGGACCATAATCAGTTGGCCATGGAAATGATGCAGCGGATCGCACGCAAACATAACTTTGTCTGTGTGTTGCATGAAAAACCTTTTGCGGGCGTCAATGGGTCGGGCAAGCACAACAACTGGGCATTGTGCACGGATGACGGGATTAATCTGTTGAATCCTGGGAACACGCCGCATGACAACATGCAGTTCCTTGTGTTCCTGTTTGCCACGATTCGTGCGGTACATAAATATGCCGACCTGTTGCGTGCGACGGTGGCGACACCGGGCAATGACCATCGCCTGGGCGCCAATGAGGCGCCACCTGCGATTGTGTCGATCTTCCTGGGCGACCAGCTGACGGACATTTATCAGCAGATCAAGAAAGGTGCCGCAAGCAGTTCGAAGCAGGGCGGGCGTTTGCAGTTGGGCGTCACCACGCTTCCGGCTATTCCCATGGATACCACGGATCGTAATCGGACTTCTCCGTTTGCCTTTACCGGAAATAAGTTCGAATTTCGTATGCCGGGGTCTTCACAGTCCCTGAGCGGTCCGAACTTTGTGCTGAATACGATTGTCGCGGAGGCCTTATCTGAAATCGCGGATGAACTGCAGGGAGCCAAGAACATCAATTCGAGCGTACAGGCGCTGCTTCAGAAATACGCCAAGGAACACGAAGCGATTATCTTCAATGGCGATAACTATACTCAAGAATGGGTTGCAGAGGCTGAAAAGCGGGGTCTGCACAACATCCGGAATTGTGTGGACGGCATTAACGTCATGATGGAGAAGAATAACGCCAAAGTGATGATGAAACACGGCACCCTCCCCAAAGAGGAAATTCATGCGCGTCATGAAATCCTTTTGGAGAATTACATCAAGACCATTAACATTGAAGCTAAGACCATGTTGTTCATGGCTCGCCGCGAGATTCTCCCATCACTTATAAGTTATGCGACGGATCTGGCTCATGGCGTGACTGCGGTTGAGGCGGCCGGGGTGGACGCTGTTGCTCAGTCAAAACTGTTGCAGCAGGTGAATGATGCGGCGGCGGATATGAGTCTGGCGATTGATGTGTTGGCGGATGTGGTTTCCGTAGCGTCCGCAGAGTCGGCCGTGGGTAAGAAGGCTGTGGCTTTCCGGGACGTTGTCGTGCCAGCTATGGTTGCCTTGCGCATGGTCTCGGATGGGATTGAGCCGGTTGTGGATGCCGAATATTGGCCGCTGCCGACTTATGCCGATATGTTGTTCTATCGTTGATTAGAAGTGTTAGTATTGACATAAACGATGCCCCGTCGGGAAAATCCCGACGGGTTTTTTGTCACATTTTTGAAGAATAAAGGGGACCGAACGATGAATGGAATGCCTGAACAACAAGGGTTGTATGACCCTGCAAATGAACACGATAATTGCGGCGTAGGATTTCTCGCCAATATTGACGGGGTTCAATCGCATCGTATCGTATCCGACAGTATCGAGGTTCTTAAGAATCTTTTGCACCGAGGTGCCGTGGGGGGTGACTTGAGTACCGGAGATGGGGCGGGGGTATTGCTGCAGATTTCTGATAAATTTTTCCGCAAGGAAGCCGCACGTCTCAAGTTCACTTTGCCCAAGGCGGGGTCATACGGCGTGGGAATGCTTTTTGTACCCCAGTCGAAGGTTCGTTCTCATTGCCTCTCTGCCATTCAGCAGGTGCTTCAGGAAGAAGGTCTGGAGTTCATAGGCTGGCGCGAAGTCCCGACTGACGGGAGTATCCTCGGGGAAGAGGCACGTGAGGCACAACCTTTTGTGATGCAGGTCTTGGTCGGGGGTGGAAAATTGTCATGTCTGGCGCTGGATCGCAGACTTTATGTGGTCCGCAAACAGTGCCAGCACCGGGTTGCGGAAATCATGGGGCCCGATGAGCGCTTTTATATCCCCAGCTTTTCCTCACGGACGATTGTTTATAAAGGGTTGTTGATGGGTGGGCAGGTTTCCGGGTTTTATAAGGACTTGAATGATCCGGACATGGAGAGCGCAGTAGCAGTGATTCATCAGCGCTATAGCACTAATACATTTCCGTCCTGGGAGTTGTCACAGCCATTTCGTTTTCTGGCCCATAATGGCGAGATCAATACACTCCGTGGAAATCTCAATCAGATGAAGTCCCGCGAGAATGGGCTGGCCTCGCCGCTATTTGGGGACGACATTCGCAAGTTGCTTCCCATTATTGATCCCGGAGGAAGTGATTCGGCCTGTTTGGATAATGCGCTGGAGCTTTTGGTAGCCGGCGGGCGCTCAATCCCGCATTCGATGATGATGCTCATTCCTGAAGCGTGGGGTGCAAAATATCCCATTGGCCCCGATCAAAAAGGTTTTTTTGAATACCATGCCGGTTTGATGGAGCCTTGGGATGGACCGGCTACGGTGGCTTTCTCGGATGGTTCCGTGGTGGGAACCCTGCTTGACCGGAATGGATTGCGACCGGCTCGTTATACCATCACAAAGGATAATTTTATTGTGATGGCCTCAGAGGCGGGTGTTCTTGATATTCCAGCCGAACGCGTATTGGAGAAGGGGGCGTTGCGCCCCGGCCAAATGATGTTGATTGATCTTGAGCACAAACGGGTTCTGAAGGACAAAGAGCTTAAAAGCCAGATGTCGCGGCGTCAACCCTATCGGCGCTGGGTGGATGAAAATAAGGTCTCGGTGCAAGGCATGTTTGAAGCCATGTCCCCAGTCATTCCGAAATCCGAGACTCTGCTTCAGCGGCAGCGTCTTTTCGGGTATACGCGTGAAGATGTCCAAATTCTTCTGGAGGCGATGGCGTCCAAAGCGCATGAGGCTGTGGGCTCCATGGGGACGGATACTCCTTTGGCGGTCTTTTCAGATAAGCCCCAACTGCTATTTTCTTATTTCAAGCAGCTGTTTGCCCAGATCACCAACCCGCCGATCGATCCGATTCGGGAGGAACTGGTGATGTCGTTGATGACGTTTATCGGCAATCCTTCCAATATTCTCATGGAAATCCCGCAGTACGCGCGTTTGATTAAACTGCGACATCCCTTTCTTTCAAATGAAGATCTGGATCAGATCCGTGGGCTCGAGCTCAAGGATTTCAGCGCGGCTACGCTCTCTATCGGATTCCCGGCGAACGGCTCGGGTGCTGACTTGAAGGCGGCATTGGAGGCGTTGTGTGGGGATGCAGATGCACGGGTTGCCGCAGGTAAAAACCTTCTCATTTTGAGTGATCGTGATTTGATGGCCGGGGTTACACCCATTCCTGTTTTATTGGCCGTTGCCGCCGTTAATCAGCATCTGGTGCGGAGCGGCCGTCGTACCGGTGTGGGGCTGCTTGTTGAAACCGGTGAAGCCCGTGAAGTCATGCATATGGCACTTTTGCTCGGGTACGGGGCCACGGCAATTAATCCCTATCTTGCGTTTGAGTCCATCGCGGATCTTTCCCTCAAGAAAGAGTTGAGTGCGGAGGTCGGGCCCGCCAAAGCGATGGAAAATTATGTTGGCGCCTTGTGTGAGGGGCTTCGGAAAGTGATGTCGAAGATGGGGATCTCAACGTTGCGAAGTTATCGTAGCGCTCAGGTCTTTGAGGCAGTTGGCATTGACCCGGGCGTTGTGGAACATTACTTTTCAGGGACGGCTTCCCGTGTCGGCGGCATTGGGCTATCCGAAATTGCGATGGAAGCAAATGCACGTTATGCGGAGGCATTTTACAACGTCGAAGCGAAACCTGAGTTCTTGCCGACGGGGGGCCAGTATCGTTTTCGGCGGGACGGGGAGCGACATCTTTGGTCTCCGGAAGCGATTACCCATCTTCAGCATGCCACCCGTAGCGGCGATGTAAAGCGGTATAAAGATTATGCGCGGTTGATTAATGACCAGGCTGAGAAGCAGTTCACCTTGCGGGGAATGTTCAAGTTTAAGCCAGGCGCTCCGGTGCCTTTGGATCAAGTCGAGCCGGTGGGCGGAATCATGAAGCGGTTTGTGACCGGCGCGATGTCGTTCGGGTCGATCAGTCGGGAAGCCCATGAGTCGATGGCCATTGCGATGAACCGGTTAGGAGCCATGAGTAACAGTGGTGAGGGCGGCGAAGACCCTGCGCGCTATCAGCCTCTTCCCAACGGTGACAGTCGCTGCAGTGCCATCAAGCAGATCGCCAGTGGACGGTTTGGTGTCACGGCTGAATTCTGTGTTAACTGTCGTGAGCTTCAGATCAAAATTGCCCAGGGTGCCAAGCCGGGCGAAGGCGGACAGTTGCCCGGTCATAAAGTGAATGAGGAAATTGCCAAGGTGCGTCACTCGACGCCTGGAGTTACTTTGATTTCCCCGCCACCGCATCATGACATTTACTCTATTGAAGATATCAAGCAGTTGATCTACGACTTAAAAAACGTCAACCCTGAAGCACGGGTATCGGTCAAGTTGGTTTCTGAGCTCGGGGTGGGTACGATTGCCGCGGGTGTCGTAAAAGCCCACGCGGATATGGTTTTGATCAGTGGCTATGATGGCGGAACGGGCGCCTCGCCGTTGTCATCCATCAAGCATGCCGGTGCGCCCTGGGAGCTTGGTCTGGCGGAGACCCAGCAGACACTGGTGTTGAATAATTTGCGGGGCCAGGTACGGTTGCAGACGGATGGGCAGATTAAAACTGGACGCGATGTGGTTGTGGCCGCCTTGTTGGGGGCGGAAGAATATGGTTTCGCGACCACCGCTTTGGTGGTTCTGGGTTGCATCATGATGCGCAAGTGCCATAACAATACCTGTCCGGTTGGGGTCGCAACACAGGATCCATGTTTGCGCAAATTGTTTGCCGGGAGTCCGGATCATCTCGTCAACTTCTTCACGTTTATCGCCAGTGAGGTGCGTGAGATCATGGCGGAACTGGGCTTCCGTACCATCGATGAAATGATCGGTCGCTCAGACTGTCTTGAAATGAATCAGGCGATCACCTTCTGGAAGGCGAAGGGCTTGGACTTTTCCAAGATACTTTACCGCCCCCCATGCAATAGCCCTGTCCGCTGTGTCGGGAAGCAGAACCACGAATTAAGTAGTGCCATGGATTTGAAGTTGATCCCCAAAGTGAAGGCGGCCATTGAAACCGGAAAGCCGGTATCACTTGAGGCGCCGATCCGGAATGTGAATCGAACCGTGGGCACGATGATTGCCGGGTTGGTGGCCAAAAAATATGGCCATTCCGGACTGCCGGAGGATACGATCACCATGACTTTTAAGGGCTCGGCTGGACAAAGTTTCGGGGCCTGGTGTGCCCGGGGAATGACACTTGTCCTGGAAGGGGAGTCTAATGACTTCCTCGGGAAGGGATTGTCGGGTGGCAAAATCATTGTCAGGCCCTTCGCCGCCGCGACGTATGCCCCGGAGTCAAATGTCATCGCCGGGAACGTTCTGTTATACGGGGCAACCTGTGGTGAGGTCTATCTCAACGGAGCTGTTGGTGAACGGTTTGCCATTCGTAACAGTGGTGCCACCGCCGTCGTTGAAGGGATCGGTGATCATGGATGTGAATACATGACCGGCGGTCGTGTGGTGGTGCTGGGACATACCGGTGTCAATTTCGGGGCCGGAATGAGTGGTGGTCTTGCCTATATTTATGATGAGCACCGTATTTTTGACGCACGCTGTAATTTAGACATGGTGGATTTGGAGCTCGTGGTAAGCTCTGCTGATAAAGCTGAACTGAGAGGATTGTTGGAGAAGCATCTGCGCTACACGGGCAGTCTTAAAGCCAAACGCATTCTGGAGAATTGGGAAGAACAGCTGCCATTTTTCATCAAGGTATTCCCGATGGAATATCGCCGGGTGATGGGGCAGATGATGAGAGAAGATGAAGCGACCGAAAGAGCAGAGGTGATTCATGGGTAAGGTAACCGGTTTTATGGAATTTGAACGCCACGACCCTGGCTATCGTCCAATTGATGAACGGGTGAAGGATTTCAATGCGGTGGAACTCCGGTTGTCGGACTCTGAGGTGAGGGAGCAGGCGGCGCGGTGTATGGATTGCGGGACGCCGTTCTGCCATTGCACAGGATGCCCGATCGAGAATGTGATTCCTGAATTCAATGAGCATGTGTATCAGGGCCGCTGGAAGCAGGCGTTGGATATTCTACTGGAGAAGGATAATTTTCCAGAGTTTACTGGGCGTATCTGCCCCGCACTCTGTGAAGGTTCTTGCGTGTTGGGAATCAACAAGGATCCGGTGACCATCCGGCAAATCGAATTGTCGATCATCGAAAAAGGCTTTGAGTTGGGATATATGAAGCCCTGCCCGCCAGCGGAACGTAAAAAAGAGCGGGTTGCGGTGCTTGGTTCTGGTCCCGCCGGATTGACGATCGCCGATACGCTGAATCACGCTGGTTATTGGGTTGTGGTTTATGATGCGGATGAAAGACCCGGAGGCATCCTGCGATACGGTATTCCGGAGTTTAAGCTTGGGAAATGGGTCGTGGATCGCCGGATAAAGTTAATGGAGGCGGAAGGCGTTGTGTTTGAGAATCAGGTCAGTGTAGGGGATGACATTTCCTATCACTACCTTCAAAATCGATTTGACGCCATCTGCCTTTCCGGTGGTGCCCGTGAAGCCCGTGATATCAAGGTGCCGGGGCGGGAGTTAAAGGGGATTCATTTTGCCATGGACTTCCTGGTGCAGCAGAACAAACGGTTGGGGGGCGAGGGGGGCAAGGTCGGTACTGATATTTTGGCCGGTGACAGAAATGTGCTGGTGATTGGCGGAGGGGATACGGGCGCGGATTGTGTTGGAACTTCGATCCGGCAAGGAGCCAAGTCTGTGACACAGATTGAGATTCTGCCACAGCCTCCTCCCACTCGGGCTAAGAGTACTCCCTGGCCTATGTGGCCGTTGCAGTTACGGATTTCAAGCAGTCATAAAGAAGGCTGTACCCGGCGGTGGAGCGTGGCGACCAAAGAATTTTCTGGCAAGGATGGGGCCGTTCAGTCAATTCGGGCGGTGGAGGTGGATTGGGTTACCCCGGCGGGTGGTGGACGGCCAGCTATGGTGGAAAAACCCGGTACTGAGTTTGTAATAGAAGCAGATCTTGTTTTATTGGCGATGGGCTTTTCAGGACCCGGGCGCAATAAAATTGTGGAGGGGCTTGCTATCAAGACAGAGCCCAATGGGGTGATCTGGCGCGACAAGCAGAATATGACCAATATCCCTGGTATCTTCGTGGCAGGCGACATGACGCAAGGAGCCTCGCTCGTGGTTCGAGCCATGCGTGATGGTCGACAAGCGGCGGCCGGGATTGCTGCTTATCTTGAGGCCAGACGGACCTGATTTTCCGGTGTCCGTTCTGGCCCTGGCGATTCTTTGTGCATTTCCACGGCGACACGCGAATTTCGATTTAGAAGAAAGCGGACGCCAACATAGTCTCGGCTTCATCCGCCCATGCTTTGGATATGGCCCGGCCTTGGGGGAGGAGAATCATCAGGCGGCGGGAGGCAATTTTGTTTTCCAGTGCTACGGAGGCGTACCGGTCAATAAGATGGGTGGGGGCGCGACGGAGGACGGCAATCAGGTCATCCAGCAGATCCAGGGGCTCCTCCGCTTGTGGCACCAGCACGAATTGAAAGAGATTGTCTGGAAGAGTCCGGATAGACTCCTGGATAAAGGTGGCCAGTTCTTCTCGCCTGGCAAATAAGTTCGCTCCCTTGAAAAGAAAAGCTCGACGGGATTGTGTGCCAGGAAGTGTCCTTTTTTCGAAGTTTTTTACGGAAATCTGTTCAGGGAAAAGGTCGAGTTTCCGTCCTGTAAATTGGGGCGTGGAAACGTCGGATCGCAGCTTGGGGTGCTGAGCGATAAGTGCCTCAATGGCTTGAAAAGCCCGGCGATCCATAGTGGACGTCTTTGTCACCGCATAAGGGGGCAGGGGCTGCGCCTCAATTTTCCACTCACCCCGTCGTTCGCGCAATTCAGTGCCGGGGAGTAGAAGGGTTTGCAGGCATTGGATATTCGTGCTGGAAAGTTTCAAGGCCCAGTTTATGGATTGTCGAACGTCTTTGATATGCTGTAGGGGCAGCCCATACATGATGTCCACCGTAACCTTGATGCGGCGTCGGGTTAATTTGGCGATTCCGGCATCCAGTCGAGGCAACGAGGTGGGGCGGCGGATGGCCTTGAGGACGATGGTGTCCCGGCTTTGTACACCGACTTCAATATCCACAAAATTGGCTGCGGCCATGAGATCGGCCTCCTCATCGGTTAATCGCACGGCATTGAGTTCCGCAAAGAAGGAGAGTGTCCTTTTTTTGTTAAAGGCTGCCAGTTGAATCAGGATTTCCCGGAAGCAGGGATGGGCGTTAAAGGTAGGATCCACGAAACGGATTTCATGGGCTCCGATCGTTTGTAATGCATCAATGCGCGACATAATGTCGATAGGACTGAGAAAGGACATGGAATGGCGCAGATGCGGATACCGGCAGTAGGTGCAGCGCATGGGGCAGCCGCGCGAAGTTTCCAGATACGCCATTCCTTTTGCGTCTGGTCGGCAGGCCGCATATCCTGGTGGTGGAATCTGCTTCGATAACTCGATGGGGCAGGGCGTGTTTTTACCCCATTGGTAGCCCTTGGGAGAGCGGAGCGCAACCGATGATATATTGACTGGTTTACGGGTCCGGAAGGAACGGAGCAAGGCCGGGAATACCGCTTCCCCTTCACCGACGGCGATGGCATCAGCTATCGGTGGTTCAAACAAAAAGGGATGGGAATAGGCCGCCTCCGGCCCGCCGAAGAGGATGCGGGCATGGGGTCGGCGAGCCTTGAATTGTTGCATCAGGCGCAGAGTCCGCTCGATGTTCCAGAGATACAGGGTGCAGGCGATAAGGTCAGGGTTCAGGCGAAGAATTGCTTTTAACAGGCTTGGATTGTCGCGGTTCCGGGCAGCTTCCGGGAGCTGAAAAAACTCATAATAGGCGTCTTCTCCATTCACTTCGGCGGCGTATTGAAGGTAAGCGGCGGCCAGGGGGACATTTTCAGTATCCCCATGAATGTCGTTATCCAATTGAGGGAGCTGGAGGAATAGGATTTTCTTTCGCGATGCCATGAGCGGAGTTTTTAGCACCGGACGGTGTGAATGGCAAGGGGTGCATCGTTGGGCCGTAAAATCTTGAAGTTGTGCAAATAAGAGCGATTGTGATAAAAAATTCAGATTCGTTGTGTGGAATCATGGAAGAGTTTAGGAAACAGCCGAAAGGATAATACAAGCATGAAGGACATTGCAGTTAGCGACGTTCGGAATTTTGTCTTGATGGGTCATACGGCGAGCGGAAAAACCACCTTGGCTGATGCGTTATTGTTCAAGATGGGTGCCAATGACCGATTGGGTTCTGTGGATCAGGGTTCCAGCCTCGGTGATTATACCGATGAAGAAAAAGCACGGAAGACCACGATCTACGCGAAGTCTTTTTGCGGGACCTATAAAAGCTCTGATGGTCACAACATGGATATCGTTTTCTGCGATACGCCCGGCTATGACGACTTTTTCGGGCAGGTCATTCAGGCGAGCCGTATTGCCGGGGCCGCCTTGATCACCGTTGATGCCCATGCCGGTATTCAGATTGGCACCATGAAAGCCTGGAAGCAGGCTTCTGCTCTCGATATTCCACGTGCGATTGTGGTGACGGGGTTGGATCGTGAGAATTCTCCTTTTGATAAAGTCATGGCCGATATCAAGGCCACCTGGGGCGATCGCTGTATTCCTGTTCTGATGCCGTTGCCTGATGCCAGCGGGGTGGTGGATGTATTGGCGGCCACAAATGTTCCCGCTTCTGTCAGTGACGCCTTGAAAGAAGCCAAGGGCGCGTTGGTCGAAATGGCTGCCGAGACGGACGACTCCCTGATTGAGAAGTATCTTGCCGGTCAGCCTCTGTCGGCCCGTGAAATTGCTGATGGTCTTCGTCATGCGGTGTTTGATCGCAAACTTGTGCCGGTGTTCGCCTGTATGGCGCTCAAGAACATCGGAGTGGGTGAACTGCTGGATGGAATTGCCCGGTTCTTTCCGTCTCCTGCTGATCGGCCCATGAAGGATGCCGATGGGAAACCCATTGATACGGCCCCTGCGGCGCCGTTCGTTGGGTATGTCTGGCGCACCGTCAATGACCCCTTTATCGGGCATATGAGTTTCGTTTATGTCTGTGGAGGCACGTTAAAAACCGACCTAGAAGTCATGAATATGAGTAAGGGGCAAAAGGAACGAATTGTTCAGTTTGTATCGTTGAACGGCAAAAAGCAGACGCCGATTACTGAGGCGGAGGCGGGTGATATCGTGGCCATCTCGAAATTGAAAGTCACGACCTTAGGGGATGCACTGTGTCAGGCTCCCGCCAAGGCGAGCTTCACCCCGTTCAGCTTTCCGAACCCGGTGATGTGGTACGCCGTGGCGGCCAAAACGCAAGGGGATGAGGATAAGATCGGTACGGCCTTGCACAAGCTTGCAGCGGATGATCCCACCATTCATGTGGAACGGCATGCCGATACCCATGAGACGATACTTGCGGGAATGGGCGACACGCATCTGGCGGTTGCCGTGGAGCGCATGAAAAAGCGGAACAATGTTGACGTGATTCTGAGCACGCCGAAGGTTGCCTATAAAGAGACAGTGACCGGGCGCGGGGAAGGTCATTACAAGCATAAGAAGCAATCCGGCGGACGGGGACAGTATGGAGAAGTTTACCTGAAGGTTGAGCCGCTTCCCGAGGGCGATGAAAAGTTTTTTGTGGATGCGCTTGTTGGGGGCTCCATTCCCCATAATTTCGTGCCTGCCGTCCACAAGGGTGTCGTGGATGGCATGGCGAAGGGTTCGCTGGCAGGGTGCCCGGTTGTCGGGGTTCGTTCCACCGTTTATGATGGTTCTTATCACGATGTCGACTCTTCTGAAGTGGCCTTCAAGATTGCGGGGGGGCGTGCGTTCCGCGAGGCGATGAGTAAAGCCAAACCGGTTTTGCTGGAGCCGATTATGTCAGTTAAGATTACGATTCCCGATCATTTTATGGGCGATATTAATGGGGATATGAGCCATCGGCGCGGTCGAATTGTCGGGATGGAGTCGGCAGATGGCATGCAGGTCATCACGGCGGATATCCCGCAATCGGAATTGTTCAGTTATTGTGCCGAACTGCGCAGTATGACGGGGGGCCGGGGTTCGTTTGAGATGTCATTCGCTCGTTATGACTTGATGCCTGCGTCTGTGGCCCAGAAGGTGATTGCGGCTGCAGCCAAAGATAAGGAAGAGGAGCAGGAGTAAAATCCGGGCCCGTGAATCCCTTTGCTGCATCCATGACACGCTGTGAGTTGTGTCCCCGCCGCTGTGGTGTCAACCGGGCGGAAGGTCAGCGAGGGTATTGTCAGGCGGGCGGGACAGTTGAGGTTTATCGCTACGGGTTGCATCAGGGTGAGGAGCCGCCGGTATCCGGAACCAAAGGTTCAGGGACGGTGTTTTTTAGCCGGTGTACGTTGAGTTGTGTGTACTGCCAGAATTATCCCTGGAGCCAGGAGGGGCAGGGGCGGCCGGTTTCGGTCGATGAATTGGCGGAAATGCTGAGGTCGTTGTATCGGGATGGGTGTCATAATTGGAACTTGGTAAGTCCGACACCCTGGCTGCCTTGGATCCATGAGGCTTGGAGCCGAGTGGTTGCGGATGGACTCTCGCGGCCAATCGTGTATAACACGAGCGGCTTTGAGAGGGTTGAGCAGCTGCAGGCGATGGCTGGCTGGATAAATGTGTATCTGTCAGACTTGAGATACGCCCGGGATGCCACGGCGAAAGAGGGCTCTGATTGTACCGGCTATGTCTGGGCGTCGCGTGCGGCTTTGTTGGAAATGTGGCGCCAGACGGGCCCGTTGAAACTCGATGAGGAGGGCGTGGCAGAAACAGGAACGATTTGCCGGTTGCTAGTGTTGCCGGGACGTGCGGATGAGGCGGTGTCGAATTTGGAATGGCTGGCGGGAGCGGTGGGGACAGAGATCCCGGTAAGTGTCATGGCTCAATATACGCCGGCTTACAAGGCTCTGTCTCAAGCGCCATGGAATCGACGCCCGACAAAGGATGAGTATGGTATTGTGGTTGACGCGATGGAGCGATTGGGGTTTTCCGAAGGTTGGATTCAGGAGTATGAAACTCCGGTGCAGGACAATTTAGTTGGATTCAAAATGAGCCCGGGTTAATCGGGATCAAGTAAGTATCAGGAAAGAGAGGAATAAGATGAGCGGTCATAGTAAGTGGAAGACAATTCAGCATAAGAAGGGCGCGGCGGATGCCAAGCGTGGTAAAATTTTCAGCAAGATGGCGAAGGAATTGATGGTTGTGGCCAAAGCCGGTGGCGGCAGTCCCGACACCAATACAGCCCTGCGCAATCTGATCATCCGGTGTAAGGCGTCCAGTATGCCCAATGAAAACATTGACCGTGCCATCAAGAAAGGGACTGGTGAATTGGCGTCGGAAGTCATGGAGGATATCACCTATGAAGGCTTCGCCGCCGGTGGCGTTGGAGTGGTGGTTAAAGTTCTGACTGATAATAAAAATCGTGCGGCGGCCGAGCTGCGTCACATTTTCTCCAAGAACGGCTCCAGCCTTGCGGCTCCGGGGTCGGTGTCCCGTGGCTTTAAACGGCGTGGACAGATCTTTGTGGACGCGAAGTCGGTTGAAGAAGACAAATTGATGGACTTGGTTCTCACTGCAGGCGCTGATGATATGAGCCTCGATGGCGAGCAGTACGAGGTCCTTACCGATCCCAATGCGTTTCAAGGCGTTCTGGATGCGCTTGAAAAAGCTGGCATCAAGACCGATGATTCCGCGATCCGGTTGGTTCCCGAAACTTATACATCCGTCAGCGACAAAACAGTTGCCAAGGCTGTGATGAAGTTTGTGGAGACGCTGGAAGATAATGACGATGTTCAGGACGTGTATACCAACATGGATCTGGATGACAGCGTGCTGGCGTTAATTTCGGCGGAATAATGCGTGTTCTCGGGATAGATACCTCGTTACGCTCAACAGGCGTTGGCGTGGTGGAGTTCCTTGCCAGCAAAATGATTGCCGTTGAGTACGGTCGGATTCACAACTCCGACCGTCTTTCTTTATCTGAGTGTCTCCGGCGGATTGATGGCGGAATCCGTGAGATCATTGCGCGGACAAAGCCGGAGTTGGCCGCCATCGAGGATATCTTCTTCGCCAAGAATGCCCGGACGGCCATGGTGTTGGGGGAAGCCCGGGGTGTGGTGATCGCGGTCTGTGCGACTTCCGGGATTCCAGTGTATGAATATGCGCCGCGACGGGTGAAGCAATCGGTCACCGGAATCGGATCCGCCGATAAACTGCAGGTGCGAAAAATGGCCATGGTGGTTCTGGGATTGAAAGAGGAACCGCAGGAGGATGCGGGTGATGCGCTGGCGATCGCCCTGTGTCATTTCAACAGTCGCAATCCGATTGCTGAGTTGGCCCCGCAACCCATCTAGGACCTGGTGATAAGCGCGAGGGACTTATGATAACTTTTCTTGAGGGGATTATTGAGGAAAAAGAGCCCACCCACGTCGTGCTCAATGTTGGCGGGGTGGGGTATGAGGTGGTGATTTCCCTGAACAGTTATGATCGTCTGCCTGCGCCGGGCGAGTCCGTGCGCTTGCTGACCCATGACCACATCCGTGAAGATGAACATCGGCTATTCGGGTTTATGACAGCCGATGAACGGCGGGTGTTCACCCTGTTACTGGGGGTGTCCGGGATTGGACCCAAGATTGCGCTTTCGGCTCTCAGTGGCATGACCGTGCGGGAAATTAAGGTGGCCATCAAAGATGGAGATGTAAAGCGACTTAGTTCCATTTCCGGAATCGGGAAAAAGACGGCCGAACGCATGGTGATCGAGTTGCGCGACAAATTTGGCGCCGGAGAAATTCTGGCGGCATCAGTCCCGGGTCATCCCGAATCAGATATCAAACTGCGTGATGCGATTCTGGCATTGATTTCCCTCGGCTACAAACGTGCCGAGGCCCAGGATCTCGTCTTGCGTGTCATCAATCAGCCTCACATGACGGAGGCGACGGTTGAGGACATTGTGCGTAAATCTCTTGCTGGATAAATCATAACAAAAGGAGAAATAGTATGGCGGAACTCAAAGGATCAAAGACGGAGAAAAATTTACAGGATGCGTTTGCTGGCGAATCTCAAGCCCGTAATAAGTACTCCTATTTTGCCTCGACAGCGAAAAAGGAAGGTTACGAGCAGATCGCGGCACTCTTTCTGGAAACTGCTGAGCAGGAAAAGACCCATGCCAAGCTGCATTTTAAGGCGTTGAGTGGCATCGGGGACACGCTTGCTAATCTCAAAGCGGCGGCGGGTGGCGAGCATGAGGAATGGACGGAAATGTATCCCCGGATGGCCAGGGAAGCCCGTGAGGAAGGGTTTGACGAAATCGCGCGGCTTTTTGAGGGAATTGCCAAGATCGAGAAAGAACACGAGGAGCGTTATAAGGCCCTGTTGAAGAACATGGAAGAGGGCAAAGTGTTTAAGAAGGACGTCAAAGTCAAGTGGCGTTGCCGCGAATGTGGATTTGTTTACGAGGGGACCAATGCCTTGGTAAAATGCCCGGTTTGTGCTCATCCCCAGGCCTTTTTTGAAATTACCCCGACGAATTATTAATTGACCTGAATAAATCCAGCGACTCAGCCGTCTAAACTCATGGAGGCCATTGTATCAGCCGAGCTTCTTGAACGTGCCAGGAAGGGCGATATGGACGCCTTTCTGGCATTGTTCGAGGAGTCACGTGCAACCATCCATTCGGTGGCATGGCGGTTGGTAGGGCCGGACGAGGCTGAAGATGTTGTGATGGAAACCTACCTGAGGGCTTGGAAATATGTTCCCGGCTTCTCGGGGCGTTCTTCGGTTCGGACATGGTTATGTCGGATTGCGCATAATTGTTCGGTGGATTGGCTGAGGAAAAGGCGACACGTGGTGCAACCCCTGGATGCAGGGGACGATGAGGAGGGGAGCGGGGAGGGGAACCTGTTTGTGGATTCCCAACAACGCGAACCCTCCGAGATGATTGCGGGAGCTGAATTACAGGCGGCGATTGACGCCGCGTTGGAGACCGTCTCACCTGAACATCGTACGGTGTTGTTATTGAGATTCTCGGATGAATTAAGTTATTCCGAGATTGCGGCAGTTACAGGGGTGTCAATCGGGACTGTTATGTCCCGTTTGTTCAATGGGCGGCGCAAATTCGTGAAAGCTCTGGCGGTGCTTGGCGTGAAAACGGCGAGAGGGTGGATATGAAAAAAAACTCATGGAGTGAGATCGAGGAGGGCTTAAGAAGCCAGAAAGCTCCGCCCCCGCAGAACGATGCCGAGTCGTTCCAGCTGGATTTTAAGGCGCGAGCCTCCTTGATGCGTCAGGATTCTGCCAGTCCGGCAGCCGCGTTCGCCTGGTTCCCCGTCTTGAGTTGGCGTATTGGAATCGCTACTGCGGCGGCAGTTCTCATTGCAGGGCTTGTCCTATGGCCAGCCTCCTCAACACTGGTGACGCAGGTTAAATCGTTACAAGTTCTCGCTCCCCACAGTGGTGTGATCATCATGACCGATGAAGACAATCCAGGAACCGTCGTTTGGGTGACAGATTTGGAGTCCGACGATGGGAGTAAGGGGTGACCTATGTCCAATAACCTGAAAACAATCCTGTTACTGGCTCTCATATCAACCGCAAACTGGGCATTTGCCGGCTCCATGTTGAGTGTCAGGCTGGTTGAGGCCAATAATGCAGGGCAGGGCATGGGGACAGGGTTGGGCGATGTCGCGCACCTGCTCCAGAATAATCTTCCTTATAAAACATTTCAATTACTGGCGAGTCGATCCATGTCCTTGCCGGCCAACAGTGCGGCATCCTTAAGCTCAGGTATCGTGGCCCGCTGTTCAGGCGGTCAGGAGAACCTGAATGTGGTGCTCGAGCGCGGTGGGCGAAAGATCATGCAGACCACCGTTGAACTCCGTGATGGAACCCCCCTGATCATCGGCGGGATTTCATCCGGTCAGGGAAAGTTGATTGTCGTGTTGCTGGCGAAATAGCGATTAGAATCCGTACGCGATCTTCAACTGTTCTTCAGTTGGCAGTGCCGGATAATATTCACCACGCGGGCCGACATATTGATTGCCCACCCGGCGAAGATTGACTGGGGTATATGACCCATTGGAATTCTTTACATTGATGACTGTTGTGTTGGCGGCCTCATTCGCGGCACCAATTTGCGAATTCATGTTGTTCATCTGAGCATTCGATTTGTCGGTTTGGTGGCCCATCGTTCCGCCAAGTAATCCACCGAGTGCTGCGCCTGCAACCATACCTTCACGATTGCCGAAGGCGCCGTGACTATTGTTTCCGATGATACCGCCCGCTAAGGCGCCTAAGGCCGCCCCAATGGCCGCTTGATTGAACGTTGATTGGTTTTCCTGATATTGAGGAGTGGAGCAACCCATCATGACGAGTCCAGCCATTGCGACGCCTGCGGTTTTGAGAACAATTGCTTTTTTCATAATAAACTCCCTCTCGCGAACCTGTTGATCATTCAGTTCGGTATTTTTATACCATGCCTGTTCATACTCGTATAGACGGAAGTGATTGGATTTTTATTCACTGCCTCTGGCGATTTTGCCGTAGCCACAGTAAGTTTGGCAGAGCGATAAGACATAAGCCCACGCAAACGATAAAAAATAATCGGTAGGCCTCCATTGGATAAATCCAGACAATGGGCGTTCGCACGGCCTCTTTCAGGCAAAAGTCCAACATCACTCCTGAGCCGTTTGCCAATAGCGAAATAACCACAAAATCACGCAGACGGAGGTGGGTATTCATGTCGTAGTTTTGAAAAATGGTCGGGGCGGCGGGATTTGAACCCACGACTTTCAGCGCCCAAGGCTGACGCG